>JALZKH010000040.1 GCA_030859345.1 Acidobacteriota bacterium
TCAAAAGTTTTTCGTTCAACGCCGCAATATCGTTTAAAATTAGCGGCGGACAATTTATCAAGTTTTTCGTAGAGCATATTATTGATAGCTCTACCATTATTTACGTTACTTTTGCAAGAGTTCTAATTTAGTTTGAACCTACAGGTTTTCCACTTGCTGCACATGATCCGGGTGTGGCACTTGCTGGATTTGTTGTAGTAGCATCATAGCTAAGGAGAACCCCATCAGTAGCTGCACAGAAGTTACGTGATCCGGTTCCTGTCACACCACCAACGCTGGTCGGGTTCGCACCGACTGCAAAACCATCACCGCTTGTTCCTGTGGTAATGACATAACTATATCCGGTTTTTACAGCCGGAGCAGTTGTGGTAGCAGTGCCGAAAGTGCTGTCAATTAATTTATCAGCAGCAAGTTCTGCGGCAGTGCCGTATTTACCATTACCAGTGGTAGAAGCATAAGTAGCTTCAGCACTATGTATTGTGCGAATGTTTGCTTGGGCTGAACCTTCATTAGCTGAACGACGTGCAGCAAGCAAGTTCGGGATAGCAATAGCGGCGATAATGCCGATGATAACAACAACGATTAAAAGTTTGATAAGCGAGAAACCTTTTTGATTTTTCATTTTAATTTTCACAATCTCCTAAAATATTTTTATTAAGTCTTTTTTCTACGATTTCGTAATCGGTTTTCTTAATACAACCAACGTACCAAAAGTATTTCGGGATGTAAATGTAGCTGTAAGCTGAACTATTATAATGATTTATGTGATTGATAGGATTTTCCAAACTGAAATTATTTAATGACAACAACCGGAAAATAACAGTTTTTTGTTAAATGTAGATGACAAAAAATGTCAGGATAATGGAAAACGGGTGAGAAAATGGAAAATGGAAAGTGAAAAATGGAAAATGTAAGAGAAATGGAAAATTACTAGAGATTATTTTTTGCGGTTTTTATTGAGGTTGTTAAGAGTTTTTGCAGTTCTTTGCATTCGGTGATTAGTGATTCTGTTTGTTTTTCTGTTAGGAATTCGGTATCACGTAAAAGACAAAGCCAATACTCTGTTTCAAATGCTTCTTTATGAGCAATTGAGAGTTTGTGAACAAAATCAGCTTTCGACTGTGCTTGGTTTCCTTCAGTAATATTTGCTCCGATTGATGTGCCGGAACGCAAAACTTGTTTTGAAAGAACATATTCTTTTTTCTCATTAGCTAAATATTTATAAAGTTTCACAATCCGCAAAGCAAACCTATAAGATTTATCCTTTAGAACATTTTCCTTCATTCAGAGTATTTTCCTTCATTTTCATTATATCTCACATTTTCAAGAAACCCGACTAATTCCCCATTTTCCATTTTCCATTTTCCATTTTCCATTTTTGAAATTTTCCATTTTCCATTATCTTTGTTATCCGCTATCGGAAGATCGCATTTGGGCGGAGAGTGTGCGGATACTGTGTTTGTCGAGTAGATGGCGGAGAGAACGGACGGGCATTTGCAGAAGTGAGGCGGCTTTTGTCTGACTGCCGCCGCTTTGTTTTAAGGCTTCGACAACGTAGGTTTTTTCCAGATTTCCTAAATGACTGGCGAGATTTATTCCATCTTCCGGCAGGTCGAATTCGCTGTTTATGCGTTGCGGATTGTAATTGGTGATGTGGTCGGGAAGTGTTTCGGGTTGAATCTCAGTATCTGCTTCCAATGCGACGGCACGCTCGATTGTGTGTTCGAGTTCGCGGACGTTTCCGTGCCAGGCATAATCTTCGAGCATCTGCATCGCTTTTTGTGAAATGGAAATTTCTCTGCCGATCTGTTTGGAAAATTTATCAACAAAATATTCCGCCAGTTCCCTAATATCTTCCCTTCTTTCACGAAGCGGCGGCAGCGACATCGGGATAACCGAGATTCTGTAAAATAAATCCTCACGGAAAGTTCCTTCTCCGATCATGGCTTTCAAATCACGGTTCGTTGCAGCAATAACCCTGGTATCAATTGAAAGTTCTTCGTGGGCTCCGACGGGACGCACTTTTCTTTCCTGCAGAACACGTAGAAGTTTAACCTGCATCGCCGTGGACATTTCACCGATCTCATCGAGAAAAATCGAACCCTGATCGGCGGCTTCAAATAAACCTTTGCGATTTGTGTTCGCTCCCGTAAAAGCACCTTTGACATAACCGAAAAGTTCCGATTCCAAAAGTGTTTCGGTAAATGCACCGCAGTTTATCGAAATAAATGGTTTCTCCGCACGCGGTGATAAATCGTGGATCGCACGGGCGACCAATTCTTTACCCGTTCCCGATTCGCCCGTCACCAAAACGGTTGACTGAACCTGGGCAACTGTTTCGATCATCCGAAAAATCGCCCGCATTTTGTCGGAATCTCCGATAATATTTTTTACACTTCCGCGTTCTCTCTGAGCCCGTTTAAATGCCCGGTTTTCGGTTATAAGTTCTTGTTTTTCGAGAGTTTTAGCGACGATCAGTTTTAATTCTTCAACATCAAAGGGTTTCTGAATAAAATCATCCGCACCCAAAATAAACGCTTCGCGTGCAGTCTCAACGGTAGCAAATGCCGTCATTAAAATAACGCCGATGTCGGGATGCTCCTTGCGTGCCTCACGCAAGAGTGAGATTCCGTCCATATCCGGCATACGGACATCCGAAATAATTATATCGGCGGATTCCTGCTGCAGAGCTTCAAGTGCCTCGCGTCCATTTCCGGCGGTTCTGATATGATGCCCACTTTCCTCAAAAACCAGACTCAGAAGTTGTCTGTAACTTTGTTCGTCATCAACAAGTAGTAAATTAGCCATAGGTTTATTAAATGGAAAATGGAAAATGGAAAATGGAAAATATTTTAATACTTAAACTCCAACTTGAATTTGTATTTCTTTTCTTCATTTTCCATTTTCCATTTTCCATTTTCCATTTTCTTCGTTATCTGCTGCCGCTTATTTCTTTAACATTTAGAAAACTCTCAAGTTTTGAGTTGGAATTTTTGGAGCTGCCGTTTTCAATTCATTTGAAACTGTTTGGGCGGCATAGTTATTCGGTAATTCGACGGTGATTTTTGTTCCTTTATTTTCGGCACTGCTGACGTTTATCGTGCCGTTGTGGTCGCGTATGATTTGATAAACAATGGATAAGCCCAAACCTGTTCCGCCCGTCGTGGACTTTGAGAAAGGTTCAAAAAGTTGTTCGACCTGTTCACGCGACATTCCGCATCCCGTATCGGAAAAAATAAATCTGACGCGATTGTTTTTCAGGTTTTTCACTCCGATCTTCAACTCTCCGCCATCTTCCATTGCTTGCAGAGCATTGCGGGATAAATTCCAGAAAATTTGTTTGAGCTGCGTTAGATCGGCTGACATCATAACGGGTTTTTCGGGCAGATCGGCTTCCAGTATATGATTTTCTTTGATAGACGGACTGTGTCGCAGGAGTGTAATTGTATCACTAATCGCTTCGCGGACATCAATTTCCAAAAAATTGCTCATTTGCGGACGGGCATAAGAAAGAAAATTCGTGATGATACTGTTAAGTCTGTCGGATTCACGCAAAATTATATCCATCAGTTTTGCCTGTGAAGAATTTTTTTCCGTCTGCGATTCCAAAACCTGAATCGCACCACGCACGGCTCCCAGAGGATTACGTATTTCGTGAGCAAGTCCTGCCGCCACACGACCGACGGCGGCGAGTCTGTCCTTGCGGCGGACGTTTTCTTCCATCGTGCGGATTTCGGTTAAATCCTGAAAAGTTATTATCAAGCCGGTCTTTTCGCCATTCTCAGCAAATAAAGGAGAAATACTATAGCCGAGTTGTACGATGGATCCGTCCGGCGTTGTAAAACCGACCTCATAACGGGATTGGGTTTCCGTTACATCTATACTATTAAATGCATTTTCAATCTGATGACTGATGTTACCGAAAAGCGAATAAATCGAACTGCCATATATTTCTTCGGATTTATAACCCGTAATTTCTTCTGCCGTTTTATTAAATGTGTAAATTTTCCCGTCCAAATCAACCGTAATCAAACCCGAACGGATAGATTCAACTATTCGCTCGTGCAAAGCCCGCAGATTTTCCAGAGATTTGGTGGCTTCTCTTAATTTCTCGCCCGAAGCGTGTTTCTCTGCCAGTTTTGCCGAAAGCAAGCCGACGATGAGAAAAGCTACATTATGAAAACCGATAATCTGAAAGGCTTTGGAGATTTCAGGAGTTGGCGAATATGAAGAAATAAATGAAAAAAATGTTGAAATGCAAAGTCCTGAAAAAAACAAATTGCAAAGTAGGGCGATAATCATCGTTCCGCGTCCGCTTAAAAATAATCCGGCAACACCGATCAAAACAATATACAGCGTGATATACGGCGAAGTCAGGTCGCTTGACCGCCATACAAGCATACTAACTAAAAGAACATCAATAAAAAATTGAACACGAACCTGTAATGCATAATGTTTATCGAATTTGAGCGTGAAAAAATAAATAATCGTCAGGGCAACCGAAAAAATAAAAACGGTAAAAAATTCCTGCGGTATATCTTCAAACGTCAAACGCCAATCATTACTATTTCACAGCCAACTGGCAACCAGCAGGGTGAAAATTATCATTAAACGCCCGATAATGAGCATCTGAAGTTTTTGAACTATTCTCGAATTTTCGTGGAAATCTATTTCGTCAATCATTTTTTGAATTTCAATAAGTTTTCATTTAACATCTTCTATAAATCCAGATTTAAGTTTTATAATAATTATATGAAAAATGAATTTGACCAACGCCCCTGGGGAAACTACACGGTTTTGGACGAAGGCGAAGATTATAAAGTAAAAAGAATTGAAGTTTTGCCCAATAAACGCTTGAGCTATCAGAAACACGCCCGACGCTCCGAGCATTGGTTCGTCATAAGTGGCATTGCTAAAATAACATTAAACGATGTTAAAAATCTAGTAAAAAAAGGCGAATCGGTTGATATTCCCGTCGGAACTGCTCACCGCGTCGAAAATCCCGAAGCAGATGAAACGCTCGTTTTTATCGAAATACAAACCGGAGATTACTTCGGCGAAGACGACATCGTGCGGCTCGAAGACGATTTCGGACGGACGGAATCGTGATACGTCGCACGTGATACGTGATACGAAATCTATAAATTTTTGAAGGAATTTTTAATCTAAAAGAATTCCCCGTCTGCTTGCAGCGTGGGTTTCCTTATTAGCCCTGAAAGGGCGACAGTTCTTTGTTCTTAGAAAATTCGTGGTAGTCGGTGCTTTGACCGACTAATTTTCGG
>JALZKH010000044.1 GCA_030859345.1 Acidobacteriota bacterium
GATTATGAAGACAAAGAACGACTTTGCTATTCGGTCAAGCAAGCCTTAAATGAATTTGGCAGAAGTCTGAGAATAAAGTTTTCAAACTTCAAATATAGTCTAACTTAATTGTGAGTGATTACTTATCCGTATTTTATTATGTTATAAAAATCTATGAAAAAATTCCTGACGGCAAGATGGCAAGATTTGGTAATGATAAATTATGAGGTTGAGCCGACAGTTTTAGAAGAATTTGTTCCGAGCGGCACAAAACTTGATTTTCATCACGGCAAATGTTTTGCGAGCCTTGTCGGATTTATGTTTTTGGATACCCGCGTTCAGGGTTTTTTGATTCCGTTTCACATTAATTTTGAAGAAGTGAATTTGCGGTTTTACGTTAAACGCGAAACGCCGGAAGAAATACGACGCGGCGTTGCGTTTATAAAAGAAATTGTTCCGAAACCAGCCATTGCCAAAGTTGCCCGAATTTTTTATGGTGAACCTTATGAGGCTTGGAAAATGAGCCACGCTAAAGAAGGCAACGATTTAAACTATGCGTGGTGGAAGGGCGGGGAGCATTATAAAATTGATGTAAAAATCGGCGAAAATACAGGGATTCCCGCTGAAGGTTCACACGGCGAATTTATCATCGAACATTACTGGGGCTACACAAAACGCGGGCGACATCGCACCGATGAATACAAGGTTGAGCATCCGAAATGGGAACTTTTTGCAGTAAATGATTTTAAGATAAAAGCTGATTTTAGTAAACTTTACGGTGAACGGTTTGCATTTATGAATGATGAAAAACCTTTCTCGATCTTTATGGCAAAAGGCTCGGAAGTTTCTGTTTATAAAGGTGCAAAAATTCAGGTAAAAAGTAAAAAGTAAAAAGTAAAAAGTAAAAAGTAAAAAGTAAAAAGTAAGATGGAAGAAGAGGAAAATATTAAGTCAAAAAAGATTGTTGATATTCGGGAAAGAACTTTTGCTTTTGCTGTTAGAGTTGTCAAACTTTGCAAGTTTCTTGAGAATAAATCAGATGTTAGCAAATCGTTGATAAATCAGTTACTGCGGGCAGGGACTTCAATTGGTGCAAATCTTGAAGAAGCCGTTGCCGGACAAAGCAAATCAGATTTTATTCACAGAAATTCAATATCATTAAAGGAAGCTAGAGAATCAAATTTCTGGTTAAGACTTATTTTAGAAACATCAAATTTTAATAAGCAAGTTGCAAAAGGGATTCAAGATTTAGAAGCTGAATCTCTTGAAATTGCTAAAATAATTGGGAGCATTGTTGTAAAAATGAAAAGATAGTTTTTTACTTTTTACTTTTTACTTTTTACTTTATGTTAATTGGAATTGTAGCAATCGCAAAAAATTACGCTATCGGTAAAGACGGAAAACTACCGTGGCATTACTCGGCGGATTTGAAATTTTTCAAACGCACGACAGTCGGAAATGTGATTGTGATGGGATTTAATACTTGGAAATCTATCGGAAAACCTTTGCCGAAGCGTCTGAATATTATTTTGAGCCACAGCCGCGAAATCGAAAATCAGCCGAACGCGATTTTGATGCGTGGAAAAGATGAAGTTCTCGCTTTATCGAAATACTTAAACGGCGATTTATTTATCATCGGCGGTGCGGAAACATATAAAACTTTCGCGGAAGTTATTGATAAATGGATTGTTACGGAAATTCCCGAAACGGTTGAGGATGCCGATGTTTTTATGCGAAAAGATTTTTTGGAGGGTTTTGAATTGGAAGAAACTGTTGAGCTGGGAGACGGTTTGAAAGTAAAAATATACAAAAGGATTGAGCACTAATTTTTATAAACTTTACTTAATTCGCTAGTCTAATTGTTCGGCTCAGATATTTATATAAATGCAGTCCGCTGCATAGTATAATTTTTCCTTATAACTTTTCGTGTGAAAATTTATTAAAGACCTCCTTTATTAGTCTTGTATTTATTAGTATAATTCAATCGAACTGAATACTATTATAAACACGGATTAAATTTGAGAAATTATAAATTATTTTTGGAAACTAAAGTATTAGAAGGTTAAGTTTGGAAAATATTTCTGATCAAAAAATACTTTTTGCAGTAGGTATAAATCATAAAACAGCTCCTGTAGAAGTTAGAGAAAAAGTCTATATTCACGAAGAAGAAATTTCCGGTTTTTTTGCAAAACTCAAGGAAACTCTCGATGAATGTATGGTTTTATCTACGTGCAACCGCACGGAAATATACGGCGTTCACAATTCCGCCGATGTTGATCTGGATTTTTACAAAAACCTCATAATCGAATTTAAGGGTGCGGATAAAGTTGTCAAAAAAGAACATTTTTTCTCGATGATTTCCTGTGCCGCGTGTCAGCAGCTGTTTAAAGTTTCAACCAGCGTAGATTCCAAAATTATCGGCGACAGACAAATTCTCAAGCAGTTACGATATGCTTATACGTTGGCACAAAACAATGAATCAACCGGCAAAATAATCAATCAATTAACGCAAAGAGCCTTTAAGATCGGCAAAAAAGTGCATACGGAAACCTCGCTTCACAGGGGAGCGGTTTCGGTCAGCTTAGCGGCGGTCGAACTTGCCGGCGAAGTTTTTGATGCGATTGAAGACAAAACTATTTTGGTAATCGGTGCGGGTGAAACGGCACGTTTGACACTGGAAAGTTTGATAAAAAAGAAAGTCGGCAAAATTTTAGTTACCAACCGCACACTGGCAAAAGCCGAGCAATTATTGGGAGACATTCGTAAATCCGATGTGTTCGACGGCGAAATTATCGGATTTGAGAATTTGAAGTCCGCACTAAATACAACCGATATTGTTATTAGTTCAACCGGTTCACCCGAATATATTTTAGATGAAAGCGATTTTAAAAATCAGACAAACAAAATTCTTCTGATCGATATTGCCGTCCCGCGGGACATTAATCCGTCCGTTACAAAAAATAAAAATGTAATTTTGCGAAATATAGACGATCTAAAGTCGATTGTTGATAAAAACTTCGAGTTCAGAATAAAAGAACTGCCGCACGTTAAAAAAATCATTATGCAGGAGATGGGAGATTTTCTGATGTGGTATTATTCGCTCCCGCTTCTGCCGGATTTTCAAGGTTTGAGAGGAAAACCCGACTCTTCAACAATTCGAGAGATAAAAAAAGCCAAAGAATTTCTTGTCGAAAACGTCTCCGAACTGCACAAACTGGCAAGACAAAGCGGCGGCGATAGTCAGAGCGATTTGAAGAATCATCTGGAATTTGTCAAAAAACTTTATGAAGCAAAAAATGCTTCTTCCGGGGTATTTGAAGGTTGAAAAATAAGCTGATTATCGGTTCACGCGGCAGTCGTCTGGCTCTCTGGCAGACAAATTTTGTAAAAGAGAAATTGGAAAAGCTTTTCCGCGACAAGCAGTTTGAAGTCCTAATTATCAAGACAACGGGCGATAAATTGCTCGATGTCGCTCTGGCAAAAATCGGTGACAAAGGTTTATTTACAAAACAGATAGAAACGGCACTGCTCGAAAATGAAATTGATCTGGCGGTTCACAGCCTGAAAGATTTGCAGACCGAACAGCCGGAAAACTTAAAGATCGGTGCGGTTTCAAAACGCGAAAAGCCGAATGATGTTTTGATTTCGACAAAATATTCTTCGATTGATGATCTGCCGCACGGTGCAAAAGTTGCGACGGGAAGTCTGCGGCGAATAAGTCAGATTCTCAATTATCGAAAAGATTTGAAGATTTTTGAAATTAGGGGAAATGTTCCGACGCGGATCAAAAAATTTGAAGAATCCGATCTGGATGCAATGATCTTAGCGTATGCCGGTGTTCATCGTTTGGAATTGGATTCATACATTAAACAAATCATCCCGTTCGAGATTATGCTTCCGGCAGTCGGACAGGGTGCAATGGCGGTTGAGATTCGCAGCAATGATACGGAAATTCAAAAGGTTTTGCAAAAAATAAACGATCAGGAAACGCTTGACTGCGTAACTGCCGAAAGAAGTTTCTTGCGAAGGCTTGAAGGCGGCTGCCAGGTTCCGATTGCGGGATTTGCCCAACTTCAAAATGAAGAAATTCATCTGAGAGGAATGGTCGGAAATCTTGACGGAAGCGTAAATTTGCAGGATGAAATTTCGGGCGACAGAAAGGATGCGGCTGATTTAGGAAATATTCTAGCCGAAAGATTGATTGAAAAGGGTGCGAATAATCTGCTCGAACAAACGCGGGAAACTGTTGAAAATACGAAGGAAAATGTTATTTGATGAATAAAAAGGCTGTCTTGGTTATCAGAGAATTCGGCGATTTTTCCGAAACGCTGATTGCAAACGGTTTTGAAGTTATAAATTTTCCGACGATTGCAACAAGTAAAATCGAAGACTTGTCCGGGCTTGAAAAAAACATTGCGAATATTGAAAAATACGACGGAATTTTTTTTTCAAGTCCGAAAGCGGCGGCGGTTTTTCTCGAAAAATTTGATAAAAAATATCGCGGAAAAATTTACATTTTAGGAAACCGCTTAAAAACCTTATTTGAAAATAAAGGTTTTGAAATTGTTTACAGAGAATCTGTTAACACCGCCGAAGAATTTATAAATTCTTTCGACAAAAGCGAATTTGTCGCCAAGCAATTTCTTTTTTTGAAAGGCGATAAAAGTTTGCGGGTTATCCCGGAGATGCTTAAAGAGATTGCGGAAATTGAGGAAACAGTTATTTATAAAACGATTGATTTTGAAATTGAAAAAGAATTTATCAATAAAATAAATCAAAAATTTTCGCGGCACGAAATAAATTTTATATGTTTTTTTAGTCCGTCGGGAGTTGAGAGTTTCTTAAATGTATTTGGTGGTTTCGAGCAGAACAAAATAAAAATTGCCGCCGTCGGAAAGACAACCGCCGAAAGAATAAAAGAATCGGGTCTTGAAGCTAATTTTATTGCACAAAATGCAAAAGATTTTGCGTTTGAATTTTATAGCTTTTTTAGATAATTCGATTGCATAGAAAAAAAATTGTTAGTTAGGAATTATATTTTGAAAAATTCATTATTTATAAAGGCTTGCAAACAGCAAGAAACAGAACGAACGCCGGTTTGGATTATGCGGCAGGCGGGACGTTATCTGCCTGAATATCGGGCGATTCGTGAAAAATACGACTTTTTAACGACCTGCAAAACGCCGGAACTCGCTTCGGAAATTACGATTCAGCCGATTGATATAATCAAAACGGATGCGGCGATTTTGTTTTGCGATATTCTGGTAATTCCCGAAGCGTTTGGAATGAATCTGCAAATGGTCGAATCGGTCGGTCCGGTTTTTAATGAACCGATTCGAGAAGTTGCTGATCTTGAAAAACTGCAAACCGTAGATGCTCTCGAACGGCTCGAATATGTGATGGAAGCTGTGAAAATGACGAAGGAAAAACTGAGCGGTCGCGTTCCGTTGATCGGTTTTTCAGGTTCGCCCTGGACATTAGCGTGCTATATGGTCGAAGGTAGAGGCTCAAAAAATTTCGATAAAATCAAAGGTTTTGTTTATAACGAACCGCAAGCCGCCGACCGACTTTTGCAGATTTTGGCGGATTCAATCATCGAGTATTTGAACGCAAAAATCCGTGCCGGATGTGATGCCGTGCAGATTTTCGACACATGGGCGAGCGTTCTAACGCCGCACGATTTTGAAAAATATTCGCTTAAATATATGCGTTATATTTGCGAAAATCTCGAAACAAACGGTTCACCCGTGATTGTTTTTGCAAAAGGTGTGAGTTCATATAAAGGTTTGGCGGAATTAAATTGCGACGTTCTCGGCGTTGATTGGTCAAAAAACATCGGCGACGTGCGGACGGCAATTGACGGAAAAAAAGGTTTGCAGGGAAATCTCGATCCAACCGTTTTGTATGCACCGAAGGAAAAAATCCGTGAAGAAACCGAGCGTGTTTTGAAAAGTTACGGCAAAGGTTCGGGACACATCTTCAATTTAGGACACGGTATTACGCCGAAAACTCCGGTTGAAAACACGCAGTATTTTGTCGAATGTGTGAAAGAATTAAGCGTGAAATATCACGCGGAATGAGGAGATTTGCCACGAACAAACACGAAAAAGACACGAAAGATTTTTGAGAAATTGAAACCACAGACTTTTACAGATAAACACGGATAGAAACAGATGAAAATAAAGCACTTTATAATTGTTGCAATAAGTTTGTTTCTAAACATTTCCTGCAATGCTCAATCTAATGGATCAGTTGCGACATTTAAAATAAATTCAAATTCTGCAATACAAGTCAGACGAGTTCATATACATGCTTTTCTTCCAGAATATGACAGATTTCTTTCTTTAGAAATCAATGACAAGACAGTTGCCGAATTGCAAATTGCTGCTGATACAGGCGGATATAGCCGCACTAATGTTTATTCAACTAAATTGCCAAATATTCTTGTTGTTGAAGATTCGCAGGGGTTTTACGAAGTTGATTTAGCAAAGAAGCAAATCAGTAAGTTAGATTTATATCCTTAGTAAAACTCCTGAAGAATATATTTTCATCGGTGCGTTTGATACCAATGAGTCAAAAGAATGGCAGTTTATACCTATTTCAAAACGCAAACAATTAGCCATAGAAAGAGGCTGTGTTGAAAAAATAAAATAGTTTCTAAATTTCTTTTTTCGTGTTCCATTCGTGTTTGTTCGTGGCTAAAAAAGGTAGTAAAAAAATGAAAGAATTCGGCGAAATTGACATTGAATTATTAAAGAGATTTAACCAGCCCGGACCGCGTTATACTTCTTACCCGACCGCACCGCTTTTTTCAAAGGAATTTGACGCGGAGGATTTTGAACGCGAAGTTGTTGAAACGAATGCTGATGCAAATTCCAACAATATCTCGCTCTACTTTCACTTTCCTTTTTGCGAAAAACTCTGTTATTTCTGCGGCTGCAATATGATGGTTACAAGCGACCGTTCGGCGATCAGCAATTATAATGAATATCTGAAAAAAGAGATCGAATTGCTTTTGCCGAAAATATCAAAAAACCGCCAAATCGAGCAAATGCACTGGGGCGGCGGCACACCTTCGTATCTTTTGCCGAAAGAAATCTTAGACATCGGCAGCTTTATCAAATCAAAATTCAACTTCTCCGAAGACCTCGAAGCAAGCGTCGAAATTGATCCACGCGGACTGACACGCGAACATATGGAAGCGTTTCGGGAGATCGGTTTTAACCGAATTTCGATGGGCGTGCAGGATTTTAATTTGAAGGTTCAGGAAGCGGTCAACCGCGTGCAGTCAGAGGAAATTACGCGGCAGGCAGTTGATTGGGCAAACGAACTCGGTTTTAAAAGTATCAATCTCGATCTGATCTACGGTTTGCCGTATCAAACGCTCGAAGATTTTGCGACGACGGTTGATAAAATCATAGATATTTCGCCGAACCGCATCGCCGTTTTCAATTATGCACACGTTCCGTGGCTCAAAAAACATCAGAATATAATTCCCGAAGAAGCACTGCCAACGCCCGACGAGCGTTTAAATATTCTAAAAATGACCATCGAAAAACTGATGGCGGCGGGTTATGAATATATCGGAATGGATCATTTTGCCAAACCGACCGATGAACTTGCAATTGCACAAAAAAACAATACTTTGTATCGAAATTTTCAAGGTTATTCAACCAAAGCGGGCTGTGATGTTTATGCCTTCGGGCTTTCAGCAATTTCGCAATTTCAAAATATTTACGCACAGAATTTAAAGAATATAAAAGATTATTATACGCGGGTTGACGAAAAACTGCCCGCCACAAATGTCGGGTATCGGATGACTTTCGACGACCACGTTCGCAAGGAAACGATTATGCAGTTGATGTGTCATCTGGAAATAAACAAACGCGGCATCGAGCAAAAATTCGGTATTGATTTTGAAGAATACTTTGCCGCAGATATTCCGAAATTGGACATTTTTATTAATGAAGGATTGCTTGAAAACAATGCGGACAAGATCAAAATCATCGGTTCGGGCATTTTGATAATCAGAAATGTGGCAATGTGTTTTGACGCATATTTGGAAAAAATGAGAAAGGGCAAACCTGTTTTTTCTAAAACGGTTTGAAAATAGTGACGAGTGATGAGTGACGAGGAACGAGTGAAAAACAGGCAAAGAAGCCAGGATCAAAATAGATAGCGGAAAAAAATCTCGTCCCTCGTCCCTGTTCACTTGTCCCTAAAAGAATTATGCAAGAAGAAAAAATCGGAATAGTTTTATTAAATCTCGGCGGACCTGATTCGCTCGAAGCGGTTGAGCCGTTTCTTTACAATCTTTTTTGCGATCCGGACATAATTAATTTTCCGGGCAGTTTTCTGTTTCGCAAAGGAATTGCCAAACTGATCTCTTCGACCAGACATCCGAAGGTTCAGAAACAGTATGCACAGATCGGAAACAAATCTCCGATCAAAGAGTTTACGCTCGGACAGGCGAAAATGCTGGAAGAAAAATTGAATAAACACTTTCCGGCAAAAGTTTACGCCGCGATGCGTTACTGGCATCCGTTCACCGAAGAAACTTTGGACGAACTCGAACGCGAAGGCATCACGAAAGTAATTTTACTACCGCTTTATCCGCAGTATTCGATGGCGACGACCGAATCGAGCGTTAAGGAATGGAAAAAACATCTCGAAAAACGAAACAGCAAGATCAAGTGGACTCTGATTGAACATTATTATGATTTTCCGCCGTATATTGATGCTTGTGTCGAACGCATCAATGAGGGATTGGAGAAGTTCTCGCCCGATGTTCGTGATGAGGTTGACATTTTGTTTTCGGCTCACGGAACGCCTATGAAACTTGTGCGGCAGGGTGATCCGTATTCCGGTCATATCTGCGAAACCGTTACCGCCGTTCGTGAACGCGGCGGATGGAAAAACCCGCATCGCCTGTGTTTTCAGTCAAAGGTCGGACCGCAAAAATGGCTCACGCCGTCCACGCCCGATACAATTGATGAACTGGCAGAAAATGGCTCAAAAATGATGCTCGTCGTCCCGATTGCCTTCGCTTCCGATCACCTTGAAACACTCTTTGAAGTCGGCATCGAATTCAAACATCTGGCAAAAGAAGCAGGTATTGAGCAATTTGAAGTTACGCAAGGTTTGAATTATTCTGAGAAATTTATTGATGCTTTAGCACAACTTGTTTTGGAAAAGACGGAAGATTTTCAGTCTAAAAGTGTTGCGGCTAATAATTAATAAATTTTTGGATTGATAATTACAAGATCAAGAATATTTGATGAAAAAAATCTGCATTATAGGTGGCGGCATTTCGGGTCTGGTTGCCGCATTTTTATTAAGGAAAAAAGGTTTTGAAGTAAAGCTGTTTGAAAAATCGGGAAGAGTCGGCGGAAATATTCAGACAGTTAATGTTGATGGGTTTTTGATCGAATATGCACCGAACAGTTTGTTGAAATCGCCGCGACTTGTTGATCTGATTCGGGAGTTGAAACTTGAAGGACAAGTTTTGGCGGCAAATCCGAGCAACAAGAAACGCTATGTTTTGCGGGACGGGAAACTCAAATCTCTGCCGATGAGTATCTTGAAAATGGCGACGAGCGATTATTTCAGTTTGAAAGCGAGATTAAGGCTTTTGAAAGAACCTTTTGTCAGAACAAAATCTCAGGATGGCGAATCGGTTGCCGAATTTTTTGAAAGGCGTTTGGGACGCGAGATCGTCGAACGGGCGGCTGATCCGTTTATTGCCGGAATTTACGCGGGAAATCCTGAAAGTTTAAGTGTAAAATCGGCGTTTGCAAGACTTTACGAACTAGAAGAAAAATACGGAAGTTTATTGATCGGCTCGCTTTTATCGAAAACTGAAAAAGCGGATAAAAATTTTCCGCGAACATTTTCATTTAAAAACGGCGTGCAGACATTAATTTATAAACTTGCTGTAAATTTAAGCGAAAGCATTCAAATAAATACGGAAGTTGAACAAATTGAAAAAACTTCCGACGGAAAATGGCTCGTCAAAACAAATTCAGGCGAAGATGTGTTTGACTCTTTGATAATTTCTACACCCGCCGAAGCCGCCGCGAATTTGATTGAAAAAATAGATACAAATTTGAGCGGGAAATTGAACAAAATATATTATCCGCCGGTCGCAATGATCTATTTCGGCGTAAAAAAAGAAAATCTTAAACAAAATCTCGACGGTTTCGGTTTTTTGATTCCGAGTTCTGAAAAACGCCGTATTTTAGGAACGATCTGGAATTCCGCCGTTTTCAAAAACCGTTCGCCGGCAGGTTTTCATCTGCTGACAAACTTTGTCGGCGGAGCGAGAAATGCGGAATTTTTTGAAAGGTCGGACGAAGAATTGTTTGAAATAGTTTACGAAGAGTTAAGAGATATTTTGGGTTTACAGAAAAAGCCCGAATTCACACATATCAAGCGTTGGCGAAAAGCGATCCCGCAATATATTTTAGGTTACGAACTGACTGCAAAAAGCATCGAAGATTTTGAAAACAAACACGAAAACATATTCTTTTGCAGTAATTTTTACAAAGGAATTTCCGTTGGCGATTGTATAAAGAACGCTTATGAAGTCGCCAAGAAACTAATGTAAAACGGATAATGGATAACGGATAATATTTTAATCTCAAAATAACATCTATTATCCATTATCTATTATCCATTATGATAAATTATCCAAATTTTCCTGTTTCACGTCCGCGTCGTTTGCGAAGAAGTGCTGCTTTGCGTGAGATGTTTTGCGAAACGCATTTAACCAAAAATGATTTTATTTTCCCGCTTTTTGTCGTTGTAGGCGAAAATGTCCGCAACGAAATCAGTTCGATGCCGGATATGTTTCAGCTTTCGATTGATAATACTTTGCATGAATGCGAAGAATTATTAAATCTCGGTGTCAAAGCTGTGTTGCTGTTTGGCATTCCCGATTCTAAAGATGAAGTCGGCTCAAGCGGTTATGCGGAGAATGGAATTATTCAGAAAGCGACGCGGGAAATTAAGAAAAATTTTCCCGAAATGCTTGTAATTACAGACGTTTGTTTGTGTGAATACACTTCACACGGACATTGCGGCGTGATTGAAAATGAATATGTTGTCAATGATAAATCGCTGGAACTGCTGGCAAAACAAGCCTTAACGCACGTCGAAAGCGGAGCGGATATTGTTGCACCTTCGGATATGATGGATGGTCGTGTGGCGGCGATTCGCCGGAAACTGGACGAAAATGAATTTTTTGAAACGCCGATTATGGCTTATTCGGCAAAGTATTCTTCGGCTCTCTACGGTCCATTCCGGGAAGCCGCCGAATCCGCACCGCAGTTCGGCGACCGGAAATCTTATCAGATGGATTACCGGAATTCCGATGAAGCGATCCGCGAAATCGCCCTCGATGTGCAGGAAGGAGCGGACATTGTGGTGATCAAACCCGCATTAGCTTATCTGGATATTATTCGCCGCACAAAAGAGAATTTTAACGTGCCGGTTGCGGCATATCACGTCAGCGGCGAATATTCGATGATCAAAGCCGCGGCGGAAAAAGGCTGGATTGACGGCGAGCGTGTGATGCTGGAATCTCTAACGGCAATAAAGCGTGCGGGTGCGGACGTGATTATTACTTATTTTGCTAAAGAAGCAGTTAAATTAATGTAAAACGGAAAATGGAAAGTGGAAAATGGAAATTTCTAGAAGATCAAATTCACACGCAAAATTAAATTATCCCTGATTTAAAAACTCAAAATTCTTTCTTTGCGTGCTTTGCGACTTTGCGGAAAACTTTTCTTTTAACAATTAATTTCCCGCAAAGTCGCAAAGGTGCAAAGGGAGAATTAAGAAGAGAATGAATTTTCTATTCTCCATTCGCAAAAATTATGAACACAACGAAAAGCAGTAGGTTATTTGCAGAAGCACAAAAACATATTCCCGGCGGAGTAAATTCTCCGGTTCGGGCATTTAAATCGGTTGGGCGTGATCCTTTATATATTGCCAAAGCAAAAGGAGCAAATATTACAGATGTTGACGGCAATGAATTTATTGATTATATCGGTTCGTGGGGACCGATGATCGTTGGACACGCACACGAGCGGGTGATCAAAGCGATTCAGGAAACGGCAGTTGACGGGACGAGTTTCGGAGCAAGCAATGAGAAAGAAATTGAACTCGCTTTGCTTATTAAAAAATTCGTGCCGTCGGTTGAAATTGTGCGGATGGTCAATTCGGGAACGGAAGCGACGATGAGTGCGATGCGTCTGGCTCGCGGTTTTACGGGACGCGACAAGATCATTAAATTTGAAGGCTGCTATCACGGACACGGTGATTCATTTTTGAGTAAAGCCGGTTCAGGCGTGATGACGCTCGGTTTGCCGGATTCGCCCGGCGTAACAAAATCAACGGCACGCGATACTCTAAATGCGAAATTTAACGATATTAAGAGTGTTTACGATTTAATCGAGCAAAACAGAAATGAGATTGCCGCCGTTTTTATCGAGCCCGTTGCGGGAAATATGGGTTTGGTCAAATCCGATGAAAAGTTTCTCAAACTATTACGCGAAGTTTGCACAAATGAAAATATTCTATTGATCTTTGATGAAGTAATGACGGGTTTTCGCTTGGCAAAAGGCGGAGCACAGGAACTTTACGGTATTGATGCGGACATCACGACGTTCGGCAAAATTATTGGTGGCGGTCTGCCCGTCGGAGCATACGGTGGACGTGCTGACATTATGAAAATGATCGCCCCGTCAGGTGCGGTTTATCAAGCCGGAACTCTTTCGGGAAATCCTCTGGCAATGGCGGCAGGGATCGAAACACTGAAGATAATTGATGAAGACGAAAATTTTTATTCGGAATTAAATAAAAACAGTAATTATCTATACGAAGGGATAAAAAATAATATCAAAGAGTTAAATCTCGATTTCACTTTTAACAACTGCGGTTCGATGTCCACGCTGTTTTTTACAAACAGCGAAGTTACGGATTTTGACGGTGCAAAAACTTCCGATACAAAATTATTTGCCAAATACTTTGTTGAAATGCTTGAAAAAGGAATTTACCTTCCGCCATCGCAATTTGAAGGTGTTTTTGTTTCAAGTGTTCATACAAAGGAAGATTTGGATAAAACAATCATAGCGAATTTTGAAGCATTAAAAAATATTTTATAATAGACAGCAAAACAAGTATTTATGCGAATTGCGAGTTCGTATGGTTTTTTTGATTAATCCCGATTTGTTTTGTGAGACTTATCTATAAAAGCTAAAAGATGTATGATTAAGGGCAAATTCATAAAAGGAGAATTATAAGGCTATGATGAGCGGAAGAAGTTGGGACGATTGGATTGACGAATACGCGGAATCGCACGAGCATCCGATAAACCGTTTAACGCACACAATCGGAATTCCGATGATCGCACTTTCGATTTTGCTTCTTCCGACCTGTCTTTTTGTGCGTGGTTTTTGGGTAATTCCTTTAATGCTTTTCGTCGTCGGCTGGGCTTTGCAGTTTGTCGGACATTATTTTGAAGGCAAGCCGCCCGAATTTTTTAAAGATTATCGTTTTTTGTTTGTAGGACTTCGCTGGTGGTTTAAGAAAATTCTCGGCATAGATTTGAGTAAAGACGAAACAGAATAAATTTAACTTTAAAACCCACGTAATAAATTATTTTGAAACCACCATATTTTCTAGCATTAGACATCGGCACATCGAGCGTTCGCTCGGCGGTTTATGATGCGGAAGCAAATGTTTTTGAAGAAACGATGGTCAAAAATGAACGCACTTTGACCTCAACTGATGACGGCGGTTTTGAGATCGAAGTTGAAGAAGCATTTTCGCAAACCGTCGCGGCGATTGACGATGTTTTAGGAAAAATTCCCACCGAAGTCGAAAATATAGAATATTCAGCCGCTTCGTGTTTTTGGCACAGCATTCTTGGAATTGATAAAAACGGCAATCCGACGACAAAAGTTTTCGCTTGGGCGGAAACCCGTCCGGCAAAATATGTGCAGAATTTGCGGGATGAATTAAACGAAAAAGCGGTTCACAATCGGACGGGCTGCCATTTTCATTCGAGTTATTGGACGGCAAAATTACTTTGGTTACGCACAGACCGAAAAGAAGAATTTGAAAAAACCGACAAGTGGATTTCATTCTGTGATTATGTCGTTTTGAAATTGTCGGGTGAATTGAAAACAAGCGTTTCGATGGCTTCGGGAACTGGAATTTTTGATATACGTGAGAATATTTGGGACGAAAAACTTCTTGAATATTTGAAAATTAAAAAAGAAAATTTACCTGAAATTATTGAAAAAGATGATGACACTTTCGAGTTAAATGATGAATATAAAAAGCGTTGGGAAAAATTAAAAGACACGAAATTTTTCCTCGCAATCGGTGACGGTGCGGGAAATAACATCGGTGCAAATTGCGTTCAAAAAGACAAAGCGGCGTTGATGATCGGAACTTCGGGAGCGATGCGGGTGGGGTTTGAAGGCGATGTTCCAAGGCGAATTCCGTTTGGTCTTTGGTGTTATCGGATTGACCGCAAGCGAATTTTAATCGGCGGAGCATTGTCAAACGGCGGTGGTTTATATGGTTGGCTCAAGACGAATTTTCGCCTTAAAAAGAACGACGACAAGACGGAAAATAAAATCGAAGCACGCCAAGCCGACGGACACGGCATCACATTTTTGCCTTTTCTTGCAGGCGAAAGAAGCACGGGTTATCACGAAAATGCAAGCGGTTCGATCATCGGTTTGCGGCAATCGCACGACAAAATTGACATCGTGCAAGCCGCACTTGAAGCAGTTGCATATCGCTTTGCGGAAATTTTTGAACAATTAAATAAAGTCTTAGAGATCAAACAAATAATCGCATCGGGCGGAGCGTTGCGGGAATCGCCGATCTGGACGCAGATAATTTGCGACACGCTCGGACAAAATATGAGTTTGCCCGCAACCCGCGAAGCATCGTCAACGGGCGTTATTTTGCTTGCTTCGGAATACGTCGGCAAGATCGAAAACATCGCCGAACTCGAACCACCCGAAGGCAGACGTTTTGAATTCAATTGCAATAATCATAAAATCTATCAACAGGCTAGAGAAAGACACGAGAAATTTTATAAATTATTGGTGGAATAATGACAATAAATAATTTTGAAAAATTTGTTGAAGAAAAGATCGTCAATCGCGGTTACGGATATTTCAAAGACGGCGATGTTCCGAAGGTCGAACAAGTCGGTGTCGGCGAGTTCAATGCGGTTGCTTTCGGGACTGAGATTTATGAAATATATGTAAAGTTGGATGGCGAAATGATCGTCGAAAGTTATTGCGATTGCCCTTATGATTACGGCAATGTCTGCAAACACGAAGTCGCCGTTTTCTACAAAATCCGCAACGGAGAATTTGTAAACACAGGCGAGAAGATCAGCAAACTTTTTGATAATTTACACGATTCTGCTTTGCGTAGATTTGTTTCCGATTTGCTCAAAAAAGACCGTAAATTCAGACAAAACTTTTTACGTGAATTCGATGAAGATTTTGAAGAAGATGAGGAATTTGAGGAGCGGTTTGATGAATATAATTATTGAAAAATTCTTAATGTCTTAATTGTTAAATATTGACAATTTTTGCCAATATAATATTATTACATTTAAGGAGTTTCAAATATTATGGCAACAAAAACGATGAATATTTCTTTGCCCGATTCTTTAAAAGGTTTCGTTGAAGAAAGATTAAATAGCGATGGTTACGGGACAATTAGCGAATATATTCGGGAATTAATCAGAGCAGACCAAAAACGTCGGGAAGAAGAAAAACTCGAAGCGTTACTCCTAGAGCGTCTTCAAAGCGATTCGGAGTTGGAGTTTGATATTGAAGATGTCCGAGCGGAACTTTCAAAGCGTTTGGCGAAAAAGAGATAACTTATGAAAGTAACTTACTCCGACGAAGTTTTTGAGGAACTTGCAAATCTTTCATTTTATTTAGCTGACCGAAGCGAAAAACTCGCTCAAAAGTTTTTAAATTCGTGTGATGAAACTTTTCAGTTTTTGGCGGATAATAAATTTATCGGAAGCAAAAGAGATTTCAAAAGTAAAAAACTCGCCGAAATAAGAATGTGGCGGGTGAAAAATTTTGAAAAATATCTGATATTTTATATTCCAAAAGACGATAGTATAAAGATTCTGCACGTTTTTCATAGTGCGACGGATTATAATCGTGCTTTTGAAGATGAATAAGAAATAGATTCTGAAATAATAACAACAAATTTTACATAATTAAAAACTATGACAACAGCACCAATGACGCAGCAATCAATCGAACAATTATCTATCAACACGATCAGAACGCTTTCGCTCGATGCGGTTCAGGAAGCGGAATCGGGGCATCCGGGTTTGCCGCTTGGGTGTGCACCGATGGCTTATGTTTTGTGGACGAAATTTTTGAAGCACAATCCGAAAAATCCGAAATGGTTCAACCGCGACAGATTTGTTCTGTCGGCGGGACACGGTTCGATGCTGCTTTATTCGCTGCTGCATCTGACGGGTTACGATTCGATGCCGATGGAGGAAATTAAGAATTTTCGTCAATGGCATTCGAAAACCCCGGGGCATCCTGAAAATCATATTACGGAAGGCGTGGAAGTTACGACGGGACCGCTCGGACAAGGATTTGCAAACGCGATTGGAATGGGACTTGCGGCGAAGCATTTTGCGGCGGTTTTTAATCGTGAGGATTTCGATGTCGTTGATAATTATGTTTATGTAATTTGTTCGGACGGCGATTTGATGGAAGGGGTTTCGTATGAAGCGGCATCGCTGGCGGGACATCTGAAACTCGGAAATCTCATTTATTTATATGACGATAACGAGATTACGATTGACGGTGGGACTTCGCTGGCATTTACCGAAGACCGCACGAAGCGTTTTGAAGCGGCGGGTTGGCACGTTTCGATTGTCAAAGACGGCAACGATTTGGAGGCGATTGAAAATGCGATTCGTGAAGCACAGAAAGTTACGGATAAACCTTCGATAATTCGCGTGCAGACGATTATCGGTTTCGGAATGCCGAATGAAGGCACGAGCGACGCTCATTCGGATGCTATCGGCGAAGAAGGCGTTAAGAAAACAAAACGAAATTTGGGATGGGACGAGGACAAGAAATTTTATGTTCCCGATGAAGTTTATGAGCATTTCAAAGAATCAACGGAAAGTGGTGCAAAGGCGGAAAAAGATTGGAACGAATTGGTTGATAAATATGAAGAAAAATTTGCGGATGAAGCAAAATCTTTTCGGCTGATTATGGACAACAAATTGCCTGAAAATTGGGAAGATTCGCTGCCGAAATTTGAAAATGTCGAATCAAAAGCGACTCGTGCTTATTCAGGTGAAGTTATTAATGCGATTGCTGATAAAATCCCGAATTTGCTCGGCGGTTCGGCGGATTTGGCGGGTTCAAATAAAACCGACATAAAGGATTCGCATCCGTTACAATCAGATAGTTACGAAGGACGCAATATTTATTACGGCATCCGTGAACACGCGATGGGTTCGACGATGAACGGAATGTCGCTCTACGGCGGAACGATTCCATTCGGCGGGACATTTTTGACATTTTCCGATTATATGCGTCCGGCAATCCGCCTCGCCGCACTCTCGGAATTGCAGGTAATTTACGTTTTCACACACGATTCAATCGGTCTCGGCGAAGACGGTCCGACGCACCAATCCGTCGAACATTTAGCCGCACTCCGGGCAATCCCGCATTTATACGTGATACGCCCGTGCGACGCACACGAAACAACAGAAGCGTGGCGAATCGCCATCAAAAGAAACAACGAACCGACCGCTCTTGCACTCTCGCGTCAAAAAGTTATGGTCATTGACCGCGAAAAATTTGCATCGGCAGAAGGAACTTCAAAAGGTGCGTATATTTTAGCCGAAGCCTCAAACAAAGAGCCAAAAATTATTATCATCGCCACAGGTTCGGAAGTCGGTCTGGCAATGGAAACACGCGAAAAACTCGAATCCGAAGATATTCCGACCAGAGTTGTTTCAATGCCTTGCCGTAAACTTTTCTATGAGCAATCTGATTCTTACAAAAACGAGGTTCTGCCCGAAAACGTAACCGCAAGATTAGTTATCGAAGCGGGTGTACGAATGGGTTGGGAAGGAATTATCGGTGTAAAAGGCGATGCGATAACCGTTGATAAATTCGGAGCATCCGCACCTGCCGACAAGGTTTTTGAGGAATATGGATTTAATTTAAAGAATGCAGTTTCAAAAGCTAAAAATTTGATTTAGTCTAACTTTAGGATCTATTTAAATGAATAGTTAAATTCAATCAAAATGAACCCTTCAAATTTATTTTGTAAGTCAATTTGACCGATTTTTTTAAGCGTAAATATCTTTTATTTACGCTTTTATTTTAAATATTGCTCAATAAACATCGGATTTTCAGTAGAAAATTTCCATTTGGCACAAGCGTTGCGATTATAAAAAGCAGCCGCACGGCGATTATTTGGAAGTGGAGTAAAAAATTATGAAACCGATTGCAAGAAAAGATAACTTAAAAGTAAAACGCGATACAGGCGAAATGTTTATTGAAGATTTGAAGAATACAAATTTTATACATCTGAATCCGACCTCAGCTTACGTTTGGGAAAAATGTGATGGTAAAAAAGAACCGAATGAGATTGCTGTGGAATTAGGGCGAGAATTAGGCGTATCGGTAAGTGTGGGTGTTGTTGCGATGGCATTAAATAAACTGTCATCTGAGAAACTCTTGTTGGTTTATTAGATATAAAGGCTTATCTCCCACACCAAAAATTACAGGTACATTATTTGCAGATTTTGATGCGATATTCGCAAACTATGCGGATATGAGAAACAACTCGCGGAAAGTTTTTTATATTAAAAATTTTAGTCATTTAGCTTTTTTACTATTTTTAGGAATTGGTCAAAAGTAGCCGGTGTAAAACATCACGTTACTTTTTGACTTTTTTTTTGTCTGCACATATTCTTTCTCTTTCCATTTAATGAAAGAAAATTCCACAAACAAGCAATCAGATACAAATTTGCCAATCGGAATATTTGATTCCGGTGTCGGCGGTTTGACGGTTTATCGAGCCTTGCATAAACGTCTTCCCAATGAACATTTTATCTATCTCGGCGATACGGCACGAGTTCCCTACGGCACGAAATCGTTTGCCACCGTCGAACGGTATGCGATTGAAAACTCTTCATTTCTTGCTTCACGCGGAATCAAACTTCTCGTCGTCGCCTGCAATACGGCATCGGCTCTGGCACTTCCGAAAATACGCGAAAGTGTCGGCATTGAAACTGTTGGTGTAATTGGTCCGGGAGCGAGAAAAGCGGTTGAAATTACGAAACAAAATGAAAATCCAAGAATCAGCGTAATTGCAACGGAAGCAACGGTTTCGAGTAATGCGTATGCTAATTCAATTCGTGAAGCATCCGGTCGAGCCAAGATTCTGCAAAAGGCTTGCCCACTTTTTGTGCCGTTGGCGGAAGAAGGTTGGACGCAGGAAAAAGAAACTTTTTCGATTGCTAAAAAATATCTGCAAAATATTATTGATTTTAATCCGAATGCACTTGTTTTGGGCTGTACGCATTATCCGATTTTGCGTGATGTGATTCAGCAAACTGTGGGCGATAATGTAATATTGATAGATTCGGGCGAAGCAACTGCCGAAGAGATTGAAAAGTTATTAAATGAAAAGGGTTTAGCCAATACGGAACAAATTTCATATAATCACAAACGTCATCTGTGTGATGATCTTGATCATTTTTACGTAACGGATGCGGCGGAAAGATTTGCTCACGTGGCGGAAAGATTTTTAGGTGTAAAACCTTCAAAGCTTGAAGCGATTGAAGTATTTGAAATTGGTAAATAGAAAATTGTTAATTGCGAAGAAAGCAACAAACAACTAACGACGAACAACGAACAAATGGAAAGAATAGATAACAGACAATTAGACGAAATTAGAAAAACGAAAATCACACCGAATATTTCGCCTTATGCGGAAGGCTCGGCACTAATCGAAGTCGGCGGAACGAAGGTTTTATGTATGGCGACGGTTGAAGAACAAGTTCCGCATTGGATGCGAAATTCGGGAAAAGGCTGGGTTACGGCGGAATATGCAATGCTTCCGCGTGCGACTCATACGAGAATTCGCCGTGAAAGACCAAATGCATCAGGCAGAACGATGGAAATCCAACGCCTCATCGGAAGAAGTCTGCGAGCCGTTGTAGATATGAAAAAACTCGGTGAACGGCAGATTTTTGTTGATTGCGATGTCATTCAAGCCGACGGCGGAACTCGTTGTGCTTCGATCACGGGAGCTTATATTGCCTTAGATCTCGCCTGTAAAAAATTAGTCGCCACAGGAAAATTAAAGGCTTCCCCGATCCTCAGTGAAGTCGCCGCCATCAGCGTCGGAATTGTCGAAGGCACGCCGATCTTAGACTTAAAATATGAAGAAGATTCAAACGCCGATGTTGATATGAACATCGTCAGCACAGGAACGGGAAAATTTATCGAGATACAGGGAACAGCCGAACAGGAACCTTTCTCACGCGATGAAATGGATGCAATGCTCGAACTTGCGGAAAAAGGTGTCAATGAACTTTTTATGATTCAGAGAAATGCCCTAAATAGCTAAAGAATCCCTTGAATCTGTGATAAATTTGTAAATTATGGGATTAGCACAGCCAAAAAATTTATACACGCCGGAAGAATATCTCGAACTTGAGCGAAAGTCGGAAATTCGCCACGAATATATTGACGGCGAAATATTTGAAATGGCGGGAGCAAATAAGCGTCATAATCAAATCTCGGCAAATTTAATGCGGTTGCTTGGAAATCAGATATTAGAACGCGATTGCAATGTTTATGCCAGCGATATGCGTGTCAAAATAACCTCAACAGGTAAATATACTTATCCTGATATTGTAGGAATTTGCGACAAGGAAGAATTTGAAGATGAAAGAGATGACACGCTTCTTAATCCGAGGTTGTTGATCGAAATCCTCTCAAAATCAACCGAAGCATACGACAGAGGCACAAAATTTGAGTTTTATCAAACAATCGAAAGTTTCAATGAATATATTTTAATAACTCAAGAACCCGTTCGAGTAGAACAATTCGTCCGACAAGATAAAAACACTTGGACATATTTCGAATTTCGCAGCCCCGAAAACATAATTGAATTAAACTCAATTAATTGTGAACTTTTATTGCAGGATATTTATTATAAAGTCGAGCAAACTTTTCCAAAGGAAGTTATTTGAGAAATATGGAATTGGATTAGAATTTAGAAATATGAGCGAAAAACAATTTGAAGGAAAATCGGCAATCGTCACAGGGGCGACTCGTGGAATTGGGAAAGCGATTGTGCTGGAATTAGCAAAACATGGATGCAACGTGGCGTTTAACTATGCGTCGAGTGCGGATGCAGCAACGGAAATAAAAAAAGATATTGAAAATCTAGGCGTGAAAGCATTTGCGGATTCTTGCGATGTTGCAAATACAGATGCGGCGGCGGAATTTGTTAAAACTGTTAAAGATGAATTCGGTTCTATTGATTATCTTGTCAACAACGCGGGAATTACGCGGGATAATTTGATTATGCGTATGAAGGAAGACGATTGGGATGCGGTGATTGACACGAACCTGAAAGGTGCTTGGAATTTCTCGAAGGCGGCGGTTCGTCCGATGATGCGGAATGAAAACGGCGGTTCGATTTTGAATATAACTTCGATTTCGGGCGTTGTCGGAATGCTCGGACAATCGAATTATTCAGCGTCGAAAGCGGGAATGATCGGTTTGACAAAATCACTGGCAAAAGAAATTGCGAGTCGTGGAATTACAGTAAATGCTTTGGCTTTGGGATTGATCGAAACGGATATGGCGAACGAGATGAATGAAGAACACCGCGAGAAAATCATTGAAAACATTCCGCTCGGACGGCTTGGACAAACTCAGGAAGTTGCGGAGATTGTCTGCTTTTTGCTCTCGGATTCATCAAAATACATTACCGGACAAGTTATTCAAGCTGACGGCGGTTTGGCGATATGATTCGAAATTTATGATTTTGAAAAAAAATTATAAATAGAAATGTTCCATTATACGGAAATTGGAGCTGAAATTGATGGATGAGATTTGTAATTTTCAATCTCAAAATCTTCAAATTCGTAATCAAATATTGAATCGGGTTTTGACTTTATAATCAGTTGCGGTAAAGGGTAAGGCTCTCTTGATAATTGTTTTTTGGTTTGTTCAATGTGATTTAAATAAATATGAACATCGCCGCCTGTCCAGACGAAATCACCGACTTTCAAGCCGCATTGCTCGGCGACTAAATGTGTTAAAATTGAATAACTTACAATGTTAAACGGCAACCCCAGAAAACTGTCGCACGACCTTTGATACAGCTGGCACGAGAGTTTTCCATCATCAACATAAAATTGAAATAATACGTGGCAGGGCATTAATGCCATTTTGTCTAATTCGCCGACATTCCACGCGGAAACGATCAATCTTCTCGAATAAGGATTGGTTTTTATCTGGTCAACTACCTGACTTATCTGATCTATGACACGACCATCCGCAGTTTCCCATTTTCTCCACTGTTTGCCGTAAACCGGACCCAGATTTCCGTTTTCGTCCGCCCATTTATCCCAAATCCTGACTTTGTTTTCATTTAAGTATTTTGTGTTAGTATCGCCTTGCAGAAACCACAGTAGTTCGTGAATAATCGAGCGTAGATGGAGTTTTTTAGTGGTTACTACGGGTAAGCCTTCATTTAAATTAAATCTCATCTGACAGCCGAATAAGCTGATTGTTCCCGTTCCCGTGCGGTCATCTCTGATACTGCCGTTTTCTAAAATATCTTCTAAAAGTTGTAAATACTGTTTCATCTTATGATTTTAAATACTGTTTTTTTGGTCGGTTTTATAAATTTATCTTCTAACTTTTCGGTACAAAATTCAAGCATATCTTTTTTATAAAGTAATAAAAGAAGCCGATGCTTTTTTATTAAAAACATCGGCTTCTTTGGTTTAAAGTTCTAATCGTTTTTTATTCGACAACGGTGAATTTTGCAGTTGGCGTAAGCAGGCGTTTTTCGCTTCCTACATTATCACGAACCTTTATTTTTACTTCATAATCACCAAGTTCCATTCCGTCTGTTGGCAACAGTCTTGCCAGCGTTAAACGCTGTCCGGCATCACTTAAACCGCTCCAATCTTCTTTTTGCGTGTGCAGTTCTTTGCCATTCTTCATTATGACATATTCAACATCAACCGCCGGACGAAGCGTAGTTTGGTCAATTCCTGCATTATAAACCTGCAAATAAATACCGACATCTTCTCCTCTGCGATAAACTCCCGAAAGATTCGGAATCACTTTAGCATTTCCGATTATGAACATTCCGCCGATGTCTCTTGCGGTTGTTTCGCGGAGTCTTGAAGCCAGAATTAAGGTTGAAGTAGCGAGGGTTTTGTCATCATAATTAGGAACTGTAAAGCCTAATTTTTGGATTCCCCTATTACCTGAAATAACATCCCGAACAGCTACGTCAACTCTATAAGTTCCCGGAGCTAACGCGACTGCTTTTTGATAAACTGATTTCTGTTTTTTTGTATCAGCCAAATCCGCCGCCGTTGAACTTGCCGTAACAGAATCCTCGAAAATTCCCGCACGTCTGTCCGTAACCGCCGTTATTCTCCCGAAAATATTCATTTTTGCTGTCGGAACCCCGCCCGTATCTTGAAAAACCAATTCTTTGTTTTCAGTTTGAAGCGTAAACGTAGTAACAACCCTGTCTTCCGATTGACGGAAGAAATCTACACGCAAATTAAAATCAAGCGGATTATTGTCAATTACCGGAGAATCCGATAAAGCACTTTCTAAATCGGTAAATTTAACCTGCGGAGGTCTTTGTAAATTCGTAATAAGTTCCAATCTTCTAAAAGGAGAATCCTGCTCCCGCATATAGTTATTACCACTATTAATACCTGAAATGCGATCACCCTTATTCGACAAGCCAAGCTGCTCCGATGTCGTCAAACCCGCTCCCGGAACAAATTGTAGGGCATCTTTTTCATTTGCATTTCTTGCAATCCGATATTCACCCGTTCCCGTCGGATCAACAAATTCAATTTCGACACCACTTCCGACACCTTCCAAATATCTATAAAACCAAACTTCAAAAGGATAAGTTGTTGTTGAACCGCCGCCTTCATACGAAGGTCTGTCATAAGAACCGCCTGACGGATGAGATTCTACACCATCCGGTTTTCCCCACGTGATATAAATTCTTCCACGATCCGTTTTCCAACCCGGAATGCCGGAAGCGTAATGCTCATTAGCATAAGCAATTCGTTCGTAAAATTCTTCTCTGTATTCGTTTTCTTCCGTATCTGGATTCGGATCACGTCTTCGCCAAAAGTTTTCGATGAAGTTTTCTTTTTCCTCATTCGTTTTTAATTGTTTGAAGGCTCTTTTTTCCTCTTTTGTGATGATATAATCCACATCCTTTTCCAACCAGTTCTCATAGATTTTATCAACTTCTTTTTTTACTTTTATTGGTCTGGTTGACGGATCAGTAACTTGTGCAAAAATGGAAGTGCCCAAAAATATCAAAACTGTAACTGAAACTATTAAATATCGAAATAAATTTTTATGCATAACGATTAAAACTCCTTTCTGCTTTAATGCAAAAAATATCTTTTGGTCTGGCTTAAATTAACGAATTTATATTTTATGATTTTAAACGGTAATCTATATTTCTTCAAGATGCCTTAAACTACCGAATTGGTTGCTTTTTTTGGTAAAATTTCTTCCTAAAAAATTTCTTCCTCTTCCGTCTGCCTTTTCTTCCCAAAAATCCATGCAACAAATATCGAAACAACGTATAAAACCATCATTGGCGTAGCAAATAACATCATATTTGGTATATCGCCTGTCGGGGAAACGAATGCTGCTACTATTAGTATTATGACAAGGGCAATTTTCCAGATTCTTATCAAAAATCCAGCCGTCAAAATGCCGATTTTTGACAAAACATAAGTAACCGCAGGCATTTGGAAAATTATTCCCATTGCCAGCATTATCAATGTTATAAAGTCAAAATAATCTGTCGCCCGCAGCAATAATTGAAAATCAGAGCCGAGTCCCAGCAAATATCCGACCGCCGGCGGAAACAAAATATAATAAGCAAAAGCCGCACCCAAAACAAAAGAAATTGTGGATAATAAAACAAACGGCGTTACGTATTTTTTTTCGTTTTTATAAAGTGCGGGCGAGATAAAGCCCCAAATTTGCAGTAATAAAAAAGGCATTGAAAGAGCGATTGCCGCATATAAAGAAACGGTAACATAAAGCGTGAACGGCTCGATTGCTGTAGTTACGATTAATCTTTCATCTTCACTTTTGTTTGATAAATCAATTATTTCCAGATCAACCGGTAACCTTATTCCCTTTGGAATAATTGCGTTACTTGTAAACATCTGTTCGTCCGTATATAAGCCTAATTTCCCTTTTGAATCAATTGCCGCAACCGACTCTACGGATGTTCCCGCGGCAACAACGGTTACACCGATATTTGTTGCTCTATCAAAAACATATCTTCCATTATCACCATCTTTTAGCTGAGTCAGCGGAATAATTTTTTCGTTTCCGGTTTTACTTTCAACAGTTATTTGTCTTCTCTGTGCTTCCGTAAGTGCTTTCTGCACAGGAATTGCAAGAAAATTGTAAATTCTTTCTTTAAAAGTCCAGCATAAAATGAAAGCTACACCAATTATCAATACAGAAATAACCAGACGTTTTCTAAATTCATCCAAATGTTCTAAAAAGGACATTTGCCTACCCAGTTCTCTTTCTCGATTTTTTTCTTCTTGCTCCATCTTTTAGATATTTGAGGTTTAGATTTATGTATCTATGTAGAGTTTAAAACCATTCACTTTTTTCCGATTTTTCCGATATTATTTTGTCTATCGGTTCAGGATTAATTTCTTTCTGACTTTTTATCAGTTTTTCAAAGTCTTCACTGCTTACTTCTTTAATTTGCGGCAGCATTTGGTGTTCACTTGTTCCATTTGTTTTAACCTTTGAAATTTCTTTGCCGAAACTTTCACCTTCTCCAGTAAAATTTTCCGAATTGTTTTCCAAAGGTTTTCGTGAACTTGTTTCTTCAAAATTCACTTCTTTTTCCCATGTTGATTTGAATTCGCTGGAAACACTTTTAAGTTCTCTCATAAATTCCCCGGCTTTTTTAGCCATTAACGGCAATTTTCGCGGTCCGAAAACAATTAGTGCGATTATTCCCACCAAAATTAATTCCTGTGTTCCGATTGTTTCAAGTATAAATAAATACAATTTCTTATCTTCCTCACATTAAAAACTTCTTTTCCTATTCTAAACTATAAATCCAAATTTGTTCGCAAAATCCACTCTTTATTTCTTCTGCCGCCCAATAAATTTTCTGTATATTCTACTAACTCCTTTATTTGTTTCATTTGCAATGAGTGTTCTGTTAAAGTATTTTCCACCAGCTTAGAAAAATTTGAATCAATTTTTCCAAGCAAAGCAAATAAATTTTTTTCTTTCACGCGATATTGCCGATTTAACTTTAAGAATATCGAAATACATTCGTCTATTATTTCATTCTTAACAAAATGAAATCCCGTTCGATCATTTTTATCCAAACAATCTTCCAAATCTTTGTAAAGATCGTTTATACCGTATTTTAAAATTTCCTTTTCATTTTTACTCAGAGATTCAGATTTTATTCACGTTGGGTTTAATACCCCGTCAGCTTGCTGCGGCTTTATACTGTATGAATGAGCAAGTTCATTCATAAAAACCACAATGTTTCGATTTTGATGTATCACATCGTGTGTCCGGCAAAATATCACCGAACAGTGTTTTCAAACGAGGTCGAAATAAAATTGAAAGAAATTTGCGGAGAAATTCAAAAGCGATATGAAATTGAATTTCTGGAAATCGGTTCAGACGACGACCACGTTCATTTTCTCGTGCAAAGTGTTCCAATGTATAGTCCAAAGAAACTTGTGCAAATCATCAAAAGCATTACGGCACGAGAGATATTCAAGAGATGCCCGGAAGTAAAAGAATACTTATGGGGCGGAAAGTTTTGGTCTGAAGGATATTTTGTCAGCACAGTTGGCGCACATCAGACCGAAAAAATGATAAAGAACTATGTTCAGCAACAAGGTCAGCCGAAAGATGACGGGCAACTTCGGCTCTTTTAATACCCCGTCAGCTTGCTGCGGGGTAGTTTATTTTGCCCATCTCAAGAAATAATCTAAACTATTTCTGCACGATTAATTGGTGAATTTTAATTTATGGCTTTTGTAAGTGAAAATATTCAGAGCTAATATTTTCACTTATGGAAATTATTGATGTAATAGTAAAAGAGAAGCCTTTTAGTTTTTTTGAAGACGATGAGGAAAAGGAAAATTTAATGGAAAAGGAAAAACCAACGTGGCAGAATATTGCGCCCGAAAAACTGATATTATTCTGTAGAATTTGTCGGGAATATCATTATTGGCTTGAATGTGAAAAGCAAATTTTATTTTAAAAACTGGTATTTGTTTAAAAGCGATAACAAATTATTATGTATTTATGGAAAACGTAAACACATTAAATGCACCAGATATACAATTTAAGAATCCAAATCAGCTCGGACTGTTCGATGATTTTACAGAAGAACAAATTGAAGTGATCGAGACAGGTGAGCCAGCATCAAATTTTCTTTATGATTCAGATGATGATTTATGGGCAACTATTAACACTAGATAAGTTTTGATCGTTTGATTTTTGTGTTATTCATACAAATTAAAATTTATACGATCAGAGAAAAAGCCTGCTTAACAATAAGCAGGCTTTTTCTTTTCTTGAGATGGTCTAATAAAAGGTTCTTCCGCACTTTTGG
>JALZKH010000053.1 GCA_030859345.1 Acidobacteriota bacterium
CAGTAAACAGAAATGATAAAAATATCTTGTTCCATAGTGTTTTCTCCTAAAATTAGTTTTTTGGTAAAACCATTTTACAAGAGTTAACTCTATGGAACACTTCTCAACTTAAGTCGCACACAAGGTAAAAGTCTTATATCCAAATGGTATTTTGAATCCGGGGAAAATGTTTGTTTAGAAAGATATAATTTTTGCTATAATAAAAAACAGAATTAGAAAAATTGATCGAAGGAGCAAAAATGCAAGGTATAAACTACGTTACAAATGAAGAAGGAAAACGGGTTGCCGTGATGATTGATCTCAAGAAATACGGTGAACTTTGGGAAGATTTTTATGATGGCTTAACGGCGAAAAAACGCGAGAAAGAACCGCGTGAATCTTTGGAATCAGTTAAGGAACTTCTCACAAAAAAAGGAAAACTCTAGTGGCTAATTATTCGATAACTTTTGCACGCTCCGCACGAAAAGAACTCGAAGCCCTTCCGAATCCTCTCATCAAAAGAATTTTCACAAAAATTGAGTCTTTAGCCGATGAACCACGCCCGAATCGCTGTCGGAAACTGCAAGGTTTCAAAGACCTCTGGCGAATCAGAATCGGTGATTATCGTGTTATTTATTCGATTGACGATTCGTTGGAAACGGTTGATATTGTCGCCATTCGCCATCGCCGGGAGGCTTATAGTTGAGATCGAATCAATACTCGAAATTATGAAAGCCATCAAAAAAGTCTTCGACCCGAACGGCATTTTGAATCCGGGGAAAATGTTTATATAAAGAGGTTTATAACATGAAAGAATATCTCAAAAATCTTCCAAAATCAGATGACAATGAGGATTTACAACAACTAAGTTTAAAAGCCTTAAAATCTGTTCTACCAATTGATAAATTTCTTTTGCGAGATGAGCGAGTAGATGATAAGGGCGTTGATGGTTCTTTAGAAGTTAAACACGAGCAATCTTTTACTAACTTTCGTTCACAAGTTCAATTGAAAGGCACATCTTTAAGCAAGCAAAATAAAGATGAAAGTGTTTCTTATTCTGTAAGCACAAGTAATTTAAATTATCTTTTAAATAATCCAATATCTCTTTATCTTCTTTACATTGAGCCTAGAAATGAATTTCGATTTGTATGGGCTAAGGATGAATCAAAAAGATTAGAGGAAGAAAACCCTCAATGGAATGAGCAAGAAAGCATAACTCTAAGATTTGCTCAAATTTTGGATGAAAACACCATTGAACAAATACACGAAAAAATAATAAGAGAAGGCGGATTGTTTAGAAAAATTAATGAAAGTATTTCCGCAAATTTTGAGGATAAATCAAAGTTTGAAATTGACCTTACAGACTTAGAAGTTTTAGACCAAAATAAAGTAAAGAAAATTCTAGATTTATATGGTCTTGAACTGTTAAATTCTGGGTATGAAAATTTTGTCCTAGAAAAATATGATTTATTAGCCTATTCTGAAAAGAAAAGAACCAAGTTTTTGCTACTCAAATCTCGTGCTGAAGGAATGTCAGGTAGATACAGAGCAGCACTAGACACGCTTGGAATTATTGACTCAGTAAATTCTGAACTTTCTCCGGTAGAAAAATTTCATTTTGAATCAACAGAAAATCATATAAATTGGCAGTTAGGAGAGATTGACACCGAACAATTTTTAGCAAAATTACAAGAACTTTCTACAAATGATTTAGTGAAAAACTCTATATTGGATAAATTTAATTTTCTACACTTCTCTTTAATGTATGGAAAGAGAAGAGAATTTGGTAGCTCGGAGCTTTTTGAACAAATAAAAGAATTAAAGAACATTGGCGAGGAAGTTTTGTCGGATAAAAACATTTCCCAAGAAATAAAAGTAAATGTTGAATTTTCGATTCTTGAAAATGAATTAAAATGGTTAATTCTTGAGCAAACCTCTTTAAATGGAGAATCAGCAATATACGATGAAGCAAGTGTATATGTCCCTGAACATTGGGATAGAAAAGAGAATTTTCCCAATGAAATAAAAAAATGGGTAAATAAATCTAATGAACTTCTTAACAAGTCTCAAAATGTCATAACAAGAGCTAATATATCGTATTTACAAATAAGTTTATGGTTTCACCAGAATCAATCAAATCAATTTTGGTCTGCTAATACTGGAAAAGAATATATTATCAGCAAAGAGATTTCAGATTTTTTTATTGAAAAGCTTCATACAATAATTAAAATTTACACAGATTATCAAGATACTTACTCAATGATTAGAGCAAAAATGCTTATGGTCGAAATACTTAGTCTTACTGGAAAGCCAGAAGAGTCTGAGAATTTGAGAAAACAGATAAATAAACAAGCAAATAGAATGTCTTATGAAGCATTGAAAAATCTTACGGAGTTTTCAATACATAAAGGTTTGTATGAGTATTCGCAAGATATGAAATCAAATCAAGATGTTTGATTGTGAGAATTCTTATCAAAGGAAGTAACTTTTATTAATGATATAATCGGCGTGTGAGGTAAAGAGTTATGACTCCGAATTTTGAGCAGGTTGTTGAGACAATTCAGAAACTTTCGGCGGCGGAACAGGAGAGAGTTTTGCGTTGGTTGGAAGAAAAGAAAAGACCGCGAGAGATTGAGAATAATTGGGATGAGAGAACCGAGAAGTTTCATTTGGCGATGCGTTGGATTGATGAGAATCGGGCAAAGTATCTTGGGAAATGGGTTTGTTTGGACGGGGATAAACTTATAAGTTCGGGCGTTGATGCTAAAAAAGTTTTTGCGGAGGCTAAAGCTAAAGGCATAAAAATTCCTTTTATCGAGCAGGTTCGTGAAGAAGAAACTTCGCCATTTTGGGGAGGTTTTGATTGATAGCGGAAAATCTCACGTTTGATAAAACCTACAATTACAACACTCTGAAAACGGGAATCAGTTTGCCTGTTATCTTAAAATCGGGAGAAAATTTTATAGAAGTTCACGCCAAACTCGATATAGGTTCGAGCCATTGCATATTTGAACGTCAGCACGGCGAACTTTTAGAAATAAATATTGAAAGCGGTGAACCGACGACTATAGGAACAGCAACGGGAAGTTTTTCTGCGTTTCAGCATCGAATAGAAATTTCGACATTCGGATTTATGTGGGAAGCAAATGTTTGTTTTATTGCCGAAGAAGGAATTAAACGAAATATTTTAGGCAGAATCGGTTGGCTTGACCACGTAAAACTTGGATTAGTTGATTACGAAGGGAAATTACTTTTAAGCAAGTATGACGAAGAATTAATCTCATAAATTTATCTGATTTAATCTGTCGCTTCTACGCTAGAACTGTCCGATTTTGCTTTGAATTCCATCGTCCCGTCATCCACATTTCCGTATCTGAACATACGAATATCTTTTATATAGTTTTGATTGACACGCCAGGGGAGTTTTGAGCCTTGTTTGGGGAGGGTTCTAAGTGCTCTTTGGATGTAGCCGGAATTGAAATCTACGGGCGATTCGGGTTTGATGGATGGGTCGTTGATTCTCGGGGTGGCGATTTTGTAGTTGTTTGCGTCCATAAAGTTGAGCATACGGCAGATGTATTGGGCGGTTAGGTCGCATTTTAGTGTCCAGGAGGCGTTTGTGTAGCCGAAGGCGGAGGCGGCGTTGGGGATGTCGCTATACATCATTCCTTTGTAGGCGAGTGTTTTGGAGATGTCCACGGGTTCGTTGTCCACGACGAGTTGTAAGCCTGCCATAAGTTTCATTACGAGTCCGGTGGCGGTAACGATTATGTCAGCGTCGAGGTGTTTGCCTGATTTTAGTTTTAATCCTTTTGGCGTAAATGTTTCGATGTGGTCGGTGATGACGGAAGCCTTTTTTTCGCGGATTGATTGGAAAAGGTCGGAGTCGGGAACGAGGCAGAGTCTTTGATCCCAAGGATTATATTCAGGCGTAAAATGTTCGGTGGCGAGTTCTTCGCCGATCTCTTTTCGGACACCTTTTGCAATAAAGTTTTTGATCAAAGGCGGTCGTCTGCGGGAAAGTGTGTAGAGTCCCAATCCGAACAGCACATTTTTCCAACGCGAAATTGTATAAGCGGTACGATTTGGCAGAACCGAGCGTAAGAAATTGGCGACTTTATCTTTTGCGGGAACGGAGATTATATAAGTCGGCGAACGCTGGAGCATCGTGACGTGTTCGGCTTTTTCCGCGAGTGCGGGAACGAGCGTAACAGCAGTCGCACCGCTTCCGATGACGACGACTTTTTTGTTTGCATAATCAATATCGTCAGTCCATTTTTGCGGGTGAACGATTTGTCCCTCGAAATCTTCCATCCCTGCAAAATCGGGCGTGTAGCCTTTGTCGTAGTCGTAATATCCCGTGCAGAGATATAGAAAATTGCAGGTTAAATGAACTTTTTTGTCGCCGACTTTTGCTGTAACTTTCCAAAGTGCTTCGTCGGTTGACCATTCGGCTTTGACGACGCGATAGTTATAGCGGATTGTTTTGTCGAGATCGAATTCTTTTGAAGTTTCCTGAATATATTTGAGAATCGAAGGTCCATCGGCGATTGATTTAGTTTCGTTCCAGGGGCGAAATCTATAACCGAGCGTGAACATATCGGAATCCGAACGCACGCCCGGATAGCGAAACAAATCCCAAGTCCCGCCCATCGCTTCGCGTCCTTCCAGAATTGCAAAACTCTTATTCGGACAATCCATTTTCAAATGTGCCGCCGCACCGATTCCCGAAAGTCCTGCTCCAACAACTAATACATCAAAATGTTCCATCAATATTAAATTTAGCGTATTTATTTTGGAAATGGAAAATCAAGTAAAAGGTAAATGAGAAAGGAAAAGTGATTACCTTTTATTTTATCAGTAAAAAAATAAATATGAATTCACCCGCTTGCTAATGAACTTTCTTTTATCAAAATAATTTTTATAAGAATTGACCTGATAATGTAAATTCACATACAAATTTTATATTTACCCAAATTCCAGATGTGTTACTTTATCGCACATCCAATACTTTTTCGACTTACTTCAATTTTAACTTTTTCGCATTTATCGTAGAATTCTTTTGGTTAATGATTAATATTATTTGAAATTAAGAGGAAGAATTAGTCGCAAATTATGCAAATTTTGATGATGAAAACTTAGCAGAAAACTTAATAATTATCGGTTTAGCTTATGGCGATTTTGAATTATTCTTATTTTTTTATTAGTGTTAATCGTAAAATTCGCAGCTAAAAACAAATATGGATTTGAAGAAACCTAAAAAAACGCTTTCCTGCACGAAGGAAACGTCGCTGAAACGTGAACAATTTATTGAACTTTATCGTTATTTGAAATTGACGAGAATGTTTGATGAAAAGACCGTTCGTTTGAAAAAACAATCGAAATTGACGGGCGGAGTTTTTACTTCGCTCGGACAGGAAGCGACTGCCGTTGGGACGGCTTTTGCACTTGAGGCTCAGGATTTTATCGCACCTTTGATACGTGATATTGGTGCGTGTTTTGTCAAAGGAATCGAGCCGCGAACAATTTTTCTGCAATACTTCGGGCGTGGAAATGCTCCGTCGCGGGCAACCGATGTGCAGTTTCACTTTGCGGATTTTGAGAAAGGTATGATCGGACCGATTTCGCATTTAGGCGATTTGGTTTCGGTGTTGGCGGGCGTTTTGCTGGCTTCGCGTATGAAAAAAGAAGATCGTGTGGCAGTAGTTTATTTGGGCGAAGGAGCATCTTCGACGGGAGCTTTTCACGAAGGAATAAATTTCGCCGCCGTAAAAAAATTGCCTTTGATTACGGTGATTGAAAATAACGGTTATGCTTATTCGACACCGACGACGGAACAAACTGCTGCCAAATTTTTTGTTGATAAGGCGATCGGTTACGGCGTAAAAGGAATACAGGTTGACGGCAACGACATCATCGCTTGCTATGAAACGATGAAAGAAGCGGCTGAATATGCACGTTCCGGCAACGGTTCGATTTTAATTGAAGCGATGACCTATCGCCGCAAGGGACACGCCGAACACGATAATCAGGCTTATGTGCCCGACGGCGAAAAAGAATGGTGGGCGGAACACAATGATCCGGTAACCCGTTATGAAAAGTTTCTGATTGACGAAAAAATTCTGACACGCAAAAAAATGGACGAGATCGAAGCGGAGATTGTCGAGTTTTTAGATAAGGAAGCCGATTGGGCGGAAAGCCAACCTTTGCCGAAAGCGTTGGATGCGGCAATGGATGTGTTTGATAACAGCGTTGTTGCACCTGCTTATAAGAAAAAAATTTTAGAAACACCGGTTTCGCAGTAGAAAATGATACAGAAAATAAAATTGACCAAATCGTTCGGCGAATTTTTTGACGGCGAAAAATCCGCAGGGATTATGTTGATGGTTTGTTCGGTGGCTTCTTTGCTGATCGCAAACGGAGCATACGGGGAAAATTATCTGAATTTCTGGCAAACATATGTCGGCGGTTTGACCGTTTCTTACTGGATAAATGACGGTTTGATGGCGATATTTTTTCTGTTTATCGGTTTAGAACTGGAACGCGAACTCTACAAAGGCGAATTATCAAATTTAAGAAATGCACTTTTACCAATATTTGCGGCTCTCGGCGGAATCGCACTTCCTGCCCTGATACATTTTAATTTTAACAGCGGTTTGCCGACGCAAAACGGTTTCGGAATCCCGATGGCAACCGATATTGCCTTTGCTTTGAGCATCCTGGCACTCGTCGGAAGCCGTATTCCCGCATCGCTCAAAATTTTTCTGACAGCGGTTGCAGTTATTGACGACCTGTGTGCAATTATCGTTATCGCCGTTTTTTATACAGCCAAACTTTCGATAATTTATCTGGCATCTTCAATCTTTGTTTTCATTATTCTGATAGTTTTAAACCGTCTGAAAATTATATCTTTGATTCCATATTTGATCGGCGGTGTTTTGATGTGGTTTCTTATGCTCCAATCAGGAGTTCACGCCACGATTGCCGGAGTTTTACTTGCATTTACAATTCCATTTACGCCGAAAACCGACGACGAAAATTCACCTTCATATATATTCGAACATTTCCTGCACAAACCCGTCGCATTTTTTATTATGCCCGTTTTCGCTTTGGCAAATACAGGAATAATCATCGGGAGCGACTGGTTTTCGAGTCTTTCAACGCCAAATAGTTTGGGAATAATGACAGGTTTGCTGTTCGGAAAAGTTATCGGCATAACCGTCCTGAGTTTTATTGCTGTAAAATTAGACATCTGCCGCCTGCCGATTGGTTTGAAATGGAGTCATATTCTCGGAGCGGGATTCTTAGCGGGAGTCGGTTTTACAATGTCAATTTTTATTACAAATCTGGCGTTCAAAACAAGTCCCGAATTAATCAACTCTTCAAAAATCTCTATTTTACTGGCTTCAATTATATCGGGCGTTGTCGGTTATTTGTGGCTCGTTTCACTTGATATAATCAGCAAAGACAGCGATATTATTGATACATTAAGCTATGATGATGAAGATTGATTTTGTAAACTTCCTTGATAAAATGATTAATTCGCAAAAACAAATGAAACAACAATACATCAGCGTTCCATTTAAGGCGGAAAGCGGTTTGTCGCAAATGAACGGCATCGCCAAGTTCTCGCCTGCCGGAATCGTCATCGAATTTGAATCAAAACTTCTAGGTTTAGTCGGCGGCGAAGTTAAAGAAGTCCGCATCTCTTTAGAAGAAATTTTAGACATCAAATTTAAAAAAGGTTTCTACAAAATCGGCACAAGCATCCAAATTCGCCTAATAAATTTCACAAAACTCAGTGAACTTCCCAACGAAAGCGGAAAGGTAAAAATAAAAATAAACCGTGAAGATTTTGAACTCGCTCAAGCCGCCGTCGAGCAAACTCTGCAATTTATGAGCGATGTAAATCTAAAAGAATTGGAAATAAACAACTCCAACGACCAACTGCCGCCTGCTCAAACTTCTGTAAATGAATTATTTGATACGGAAAATTTGGATACAAAAAACTTAAAGGAAACAAATAAGTTAAAATAATTAGACACAAGATATTTAGAGTTAAATATTATTAACTGATGTTACGCGGTATTAGATTTTAGTCCGATTTATCGGGCTTTCGAGCGAAGCGAATTTAGCCACGTCATTTATGGCGTGGGACTTAGAAAACGAATCAATTAAAGGGCGTTTTAACGTCCTTGAAAAAGCTTTAGCAATATAAAATCAAAAGCTAAAGCAAAAAGAAAAGGACGTTAAAACGCCCTAAGACATTTTACAAATTTACGACCACGCCATAAATGACGTGGATAAAACCGCGAAACGCGGAAAGCCTGTTGAAACAGGCTGAAATCAAAACTGCGTAAGGTGAGTTATTAATAATGAACTCAGACACACCAAATTACATCGAGAATCAGCTAATCCTAAATTTATCGAGAGAAGATTTAGCGATTGACGAAATAAATTCCTTGCTTGAGCAAAGTATTAATTGGGATTATCTGATTGAAACGGCTTCGAAACATTGTGTGATCCCGCTTGTTTTTAAGAATTTAAACGATTATTTTTCCGACAAAATCCCTCAAAATATACTTGTCGAAATGCAATCTCAATATAAGGATATTTCGACATATAATTTTATGCTGTCGGCTCAGGTTATCGGAATAATAAATGCTTTGCGGCAGAATGATCTGGATATTTTAACTTACAAGGGAATGACGCTTGCACAGCTTGCTTACAAGGATATTTCTCTACGGCAATTCGGCGATATAGATGTATTGATCCGTAAGGAAGATTTTCCGAAGGTTAAAGATATTTTGATAAATATGGGCTGCAAACCCGCCTGGGAAGTAACGGAAAAACAGGAACGGGCGACTTTAAAGTATTATTACGAATATCCTTTTATTTACGGCGAAACCAGCACTTTGGTAGAAGTTCACTGGAAATTTATCGAACCGTTTTTTGCCTTTGATTACGCAACCGAAAAAGTTTGGGAGCGAACTCAAACGGTTGAAATATGCAGCAACGATGTGCCGACGCTGGCTTCGGAAGATTATCTGATCGTTCTATCTTCTCACGGTTCAAAACATTTTTGGGAGCGTTTCAGTTGGATTTGCGATATTGCAAGATTAGTTGAAAATACTGAAATTGATTGGGATTTAATGATTAAGCGTGCAACGGAAGTCGGAAGTTTGCGAATGGTTTGGCTCGGGCTTTGGATGGCGAGAGAAACTCTCAACACGAAAATGCCCGAAGAAATTTACAAACGAGTTTCCGCCGAACCCGAAATTCAGGAGTTAGGCAAAAATTTTATAAAAGCTATTTTTTCGGAAACGCAGGAAAGTCAGGATTGGAAGGAAACAGCAAAAATCCATATGAGAATGCGTGAAAAAAGAAAACATAGAATCATTTATTATAAACGTCTGCTCTCGACAAAACTGATTGATTCGCTGTTTATGCCGATGGGAAGACCGCAGTAAAACGGAAAAATAAAAAATAAAAAGTGGAAAATTTAGTTTGCATATTGGAAATAAAAACATTTTTCATTTTCCGTTTTCCATTTTCCATTTCTTTAACTTTGTCCATTTATCCCGCAGACCGTAGCGTATATGAAGCGGCAGAGTTCGGCGATATAGTTGTTTTAGCCGCTTTAGTTTAGTTTCTATTCGGAGATTTCGCTGAAAATTCCTGAGTGCTTTCCAAACTCTTTCGTCTTTGATTTTCTGCTCCTGCAAATAATTTTCCAGCCAATCGAGAAAAATGTTCATTGAAGGAATATCGCTTCCATCGTGCGTTTCGACGGCACTGCTCGAAGCGGGATGCTGACGATATTTGGCAAGTGTTGCGTCCATTACATAAATTTTCCCGAAAAGACTTACCTTTGCCCAAAAAACCTGATCTTCCCAGACATACCTGCAATCATCTTCAAAGATATTTCCAACCTGCTCGACAAATTCCCGTTTGAGCATCACACAATTTATGCCCGGCTTTCGTCCGCTGGCGTTCAGATTATGAATAAGTAAATCCGGCGGCTGATACAGTTCTTCAAGTTCCAAAACCAGGTTAATCTTAAAATCTTTTTCCCGTTCATCAGCTTCATCCGACCACGAATACCAACATTCAAGCGTCCCGCAAACCGCATCTGCATCAATATTTTCCGCAAAAGCCTTTAATTCCTTTTCCAATGTGTCGGGAAAATAAATATCGTCCGAATCCAGAAAAGTTATAAATTCGCCCTTCGCATATTTTATGCCCAAATTCCGCGAAGCACTCGCACCCTTATTTTCATTATTTTCGTGAGTTAATAAATAAATTTTATCGGGATATTTTTTTACAAACTTTTCGGCAATGTGAAAACTTTTATCAGTCGAACCGTCATCAACCAAAAACAATTCCCAATTCTCATAAGTCTGAGCCAAAACGCTTTCGACGGCTTCGCCTAAAAAATCTTCTCGATTAAAAAACGGAATGATTATCGAAACAAGCGTTTTATCTATTTTATTGTTTAGGTTTTGTTTCATCTATTCTGTGAAGTTCTAAATATAGTAAAGATGAAACTATTTTTCCATTTGAGATTTTAATTTACTGCCGAAGGATCAGCACCTTGTGGAACGATCCAAAGTCTAGTAACCTTTGGTGCTAGTTGAAAAAGTCACGGAATTGCTTCAAATTTATAGGAGCTAAAACCTGTAAAATAAGGAGTTCAGCCGTGACCACAGAAGATTTTATCATAGAATTGTTTTATCGCATTGA
>JALZKH010000065.1 GCA_030859345.1 Acidobacteriota bacterium
GCGCACCCGTGTCTAAGATTGCGGTAACGGGCTTGCCTTCGATGAGAACTTTGAGGACGATAAAACCCTTGTCGGCGGCTTCATTAGGAACGCTTAATCGTTCGTCGAGTTTTGGGATGATTGCGCGTCCCGTTGCGTCGTGCGGATAGATGCGGAGTTTGGAAGCGGGCAGATTTATTTCCAAGTCGAAATCGCTCAGAAAATTATTGCCGAGAATTCCGGCGTAAGGATGTTCCGGGTTCTTTTTGAATCTGGCAAGGTCAATGACGACGACACCGAACTTCGAGCGCACATATTCTCCGACACCGAAAGAATCTAATTCCAACGCTTGATATTTTACCTGACCGCCTGCTCCGGTAACGTCTACAATTTGTCCGTCCTTTTCCGTAAAGCCGAGCGCATCGCGCGTGGCAGGCGAAATGACCGTTCCATTAGCCGCCGTATCTACGACGAACAACGCTTCCAGCTTGCCTGTTTTTACTGGAGCAAGCAGGTAAGTGCCGTCAAAGGTAAGAGGCAGTTCGGTAAAAGGTATGCTCGCAGCTTTCATCTGAGAAAAAGCGGCAGTGGTTAAAACAATACAAATTACAAAGGCAAAAATTGTCCGAAATGATGTCAACATAATTTTCTAATAATTCGATTTAAACTAATTTAATCATATTGTAAGGCAAAAGTAGCAGCCCAACTTTGTATTGAACTGAATTTCAGTTTTCTTATACCGAATTCTTTTGTAGCTTATCTTTTAATACAAGTCAACATCTATTTGACTTTCGGGCATTATAAATTTAATAATTCTGTTAAATTGGGAATTCCGTTAAATAAATTTAATGGAATTATTAATTAATAATTTATATTCAGTAATTTTTCTATTTTGTTTACTGAATGAAACGTCTTTAAATTTTCTATCATTTTTTCTTAAACTTTTTGCTGTAACGATTTTTGGTCAGGAACTTTGACATAACTCCATCCGCCCGCCGTAGTTCTATTTGTAGAAATCGGCGAGTTGTCGCTTATCTTAATTAATTCAGAAACAGAAAAAGGTTTAGAAAGTTTCTGCATTCTTCTGACATGGAGTAAATTACGGCACTCAGATCCGCCTTCTCTTGCCTGAAGATAGATTCCATCATCTTCTGTGGGTTGAAATTTCATAATTATATCTCTAATTATTTCTTTTTTTCGTCCACTGAGAGTGTGTTTGTCATCCCACCCGATGATTTGGCAAGTAAAATGAATATTGGAAAGGTCATTAGTAAGCGAAAGAAACAATTGCACCGGATGCTCAGTGGATGGATTGTTATCTGCCAGTTTTACAATTCTTTTTCCTGAATAAGGCTGCAAATATAAAACCTGTTCTGGAAGATGTTTTTGAACCTCGAAAATATCTTCCAGAACTTCCGAATGAACACCATTTATAAATAAAGAGTAATTAATCATTTCATTGTTTATCCTTATTGTTGTCATTCTGACTTCCGACCAATGGAAAGCCGCCGTGTTCTTCGATTACCTCGTCTATTTCGTTCATCAGGCGAATTGTTTCGGCGAGGGCGACGGTGATTTTGCCGTAGTGGGCGATGTCTTCTGCGGATAGAGTTCTGCCTTTTCGGTCTTTGAGCCATTTGTGGCAGACTTGGTAGCCGCCGATGTGGAAGTTCCAGACTTCTTCGGGGACGTTTTCAAACCAACTTGTTTTGTTGATATAGACTTTGCCTGTGCCGTCTTCGTCCACGTCAAAAAGTTCTTTTTTGGGATAACCTTTGGCGACTTCGTTATCTTCAAATGGTATGGATTCGTCAAAATGTAGTTTCCAATCGGCGGGAGTTTCAACCGCTTCGAGCAGATGAAGTTTTACCAATTCCGCTCCCAAATTACCGAGTTTATGAAAGAGTTTCGTGTCATTTATGTTTTAAAAGATATTCGACTACCGTTTTCCAATCAGGGAATTTTTCAGTTCCGAAATGAATATGCTCGCCTTCAAATTTGTCTGCTCCGTTTTTTGTTCTGTCATCAATCAGAAAATCACCTTTGTTGAGATTTTTATGATGTGTCAAGATCAGACGTTTATACGCCGAATCATCCGGTTCTGAGCCGAGATGTTTCTGCACCCATTCGAGTTTGTGAATCCAAGCGGAAGGATTGTTCCAGGGCGAAGTCGAGAGGATGTAAGTGTCAAAAACTTCAGCAAGAGCGCGATAACTTTCCATCGCATCCGGCAGCGGACGCATCAGGCTGAAGATATTCGGGCATTCATCATAATTGCCCTCATAAGTCATTTTGTCTTCATCGCTCAGACATTCAATGCCGTGAGGGAAATCAACCAATACGTTGTCCATATCAACATAGACAATTTTCTTTTGTGTTTGTGTATTCATAATCGCTGAGAAAGGCAATTTTTATTTAACAAAACACAAAAATTAAACAAAAAAAGGGCTTAACAAATAAAGCTGAATGCGATCACAAACGGGACAGATTTTAATGTTAAGCCTCTCAAATTTCAGAATACTAAACTTATCCAATAACATCAATCCAAAACAGATGAAGTTATAAAAAAATGGTAAGATTTCATCCTAATCGCTCCAATCTTCAGAACACAAAATTGTTTCATTTAATTCATCACGATTCGCCAGTTAGGTAAAAACTTTTTCATCTGGCTTACATAACGATCATTGTATAATTCGGCGGCGACTCATTCCGCCCAATCTTCGCCCGTGTTCGGATGACCTTCTTTGAAAAGACAAAAGCCGTGCTTTTCGTCTTTATACCAAAACTTGAACTTCGTTCCCATCTGTTCGAGTTTTGGAAATAGATCATCGGGAACTTCAATTATTTGGAATTTGCGCGGCATTTTATCGATATTCTTCGGACAAAATTGTAGTTACGGCACTAAACCAATTTTCCAAGTCTGTTTGGTTAAAAAATTCTTCAGCTTCGAGATTATTTTCGTTCAATTCTGTCGGCATTGTTTCAAATACTCCGGCACTATGTAGATGTTCACGAAGTTTGAAATTTTGAAAAACAAATTCTTCTCCCACCGTGTATAAACCGCTTGGTTTTTCGTAGATTAAATTTGAACTTTCAAGAACATTGAAAGTATAAATCATTGCATCTTCGGGTTCGTCATTTTCGTCAATTAAGTGTTGAACTCTATCAGACAACAGAGAAAAATAAATATCCGAACCCATCTTTTGACCTTTGACGGCTTTGATAACGGTTGCGACTTGGAATTGATATTGATACGGCAAAATGAAACTCGGTTTGTTTGTCGGCATCCAATAAATGTATTCCGGTTTTTCCATACTTTTTACAATTCACCGCGAAAGGCGCGATGGAGCAGGGTTTGAAAAAGATGTTCGGCTTGGCGCGTGGCTTCGTGTTGCTGGCGGCGAACGCGCTCGAACTTTTGGACAATTTCGGCGGATTCTTCGCGTTTATCAGACAGCATATTTTATGCCACGATTCGCATAATCAATCATTGTATCAAAAACAATATCGCATTTTTCCTTAAATATGCGGCGGTCGTAACTTTCCGGCAGATTATTGTGAAGAACGCTTTCTACAACGCTGCTTACTTGCGTTTTTGATTGACTATCAAGATGCCAATTTTGAACTAAGACTCGCGGATGTTCTTCTCTTAGACGGCTTAAAAGGGATTTGGCGGCGAGCTTTACTTTTTGTTCTTCGTCTTTGGTCATTTTCTCTTTTTTGAGAAGGTCGAAGAATTCGAGTTCGTCTTCGGTTAAGCCTTCTCGGACGTGCCGCTCGTCTTCTTCTTTGATGTCTTCGGCGAAATCAACCAAGTCCTGATAATAGTTTTCGATTGCTGAACTTCCGGCATTGTATCGGTCAATTATTGTTTGGAGTCTTTGAGCGAAATCCGCACGGGTTAGATTTTGTTTGAGCATTTGTTCAACTTTCCTTTCAATGAACGAACGCAGATCGGCGATTTGTATATTTTTGTATTTTGTATTGCCAAAATCTTTTTTGAGTTCTTCAAAATCAATCGTGCTTAAATCCCAAACTTGACCTCTTTGGACGATCTCAAATTCCGGCTTGAATTCTTTTGATTTGAACTGGTCTGCATCGTCAACGACAACGCTTTCATCGAGCAGTTCGCCTATTTTTGTGCTGATTTCTGAAATGTCTTTTTGTTCGATGATGGATTCGATCACGCCGCGTAAGTATTGAAAAGCGGCAACTATTTTTACGGAAGGTTTGCCTAGAATTTCGGGTTTTGATGCTTCATAAAGCGATGTGATAGTGTTTTCATAAACATTAAAGGTCTTACGGTCTTCATCTTTTTCCAAAAGAACATTGGCGTAATTTTTGAATAATTCGAGGTTTTTGAAAACCTCTTTACTTCCCAAAACTTCCGCGAGGTCAAAATCTTTGCTTTGGCAAAATGTTAAACCTTCTTTTATCGCGTTATCTAACAATTTGAAAAGTTCAGATTTTTCTTTGAGCGGTAGCGGTTCAGTTCCTTCTTCGCCTTGTGCATAATCTTTTAATGCCTTTTTCAGCCTGTCCGTAACATTGTAATAATCAACGATTTCGCCATTTGTCTTGACGACATCATTTATCTTATACGGCGTTACGCGGTTTGCACGGGCGATTGTTTGCATCAGCGTATGGTCTTTCATCGGTTTGTCGAGATAAAGCGTTGAAACGGTCGGAGCGTCGAATCCGGTGAGCCACATTGCACAGACGAAAACGATTTGAAGCGGATGTTCTTCGTCTTTGAAATTGTGTTCAACGTCGTGTCCATTTTCATCAATTTCATCCATTCGCTTTCGGTGCGGTTTGATGTCTAATGTTTCCTTTTGAAATTTCTCTTCTTCACCTGCTTCCTGACTTATAACGACTACCATTTCAACCCGTTTCATATAATCGAGTTGCTTTTGCAATCGTCCTTTGTGGATTTCACTTTCAGCGTTGCGGATTTTGCCGCGAAGTTGTTTTATCTCTTCTTTCCAAAATCTCTGCACTTTGTCATACATTTTGACGGCGGTGAATTTATCAACCGCAACAAAAATGCCTTTTCCGAGATAACCGCGATTCGGAAAGTGTTTGACGACATCTTCGGCGATTGTTTCCAGACGGTCATCGCGTTTGATAATTTGAGCTTCAGTCGCAAAATAGTTTTCGAGTTTGGCTTGCTGTGCGTCGTCTAGGTTTTCTTCGTCAAGCAATTCATAAAATTCATCGCTCAATTCTTCATTCTGATTCTGCATTTCCGGGACACGCTTTTGATAATAGAGCGGAACGGTTGCTCCGTCGTCCATTGATTGCTGAAAGTTGTATTCGCTGACGTATTCGCCGAACCAAGCGTTTGTTTTGCGTTCGCGTCCTAAAAGCGGCGTTCCGGTAAAGGCGATGTAGTTTGCATTCGGCAAACCTTTTCGCATATTTTCCGCCAGAGATTTGTATTGTGTGCGGTGTGCTTCGTCAACGATCACGATGATGTCGTTGCGGTCGGAAAGAACGGGATATTCTTCGCCTCTGTCATAGCGGAATTTGTGGATCAGCGTAAAAACGAGCCGTTTATTTTGACCTAAAAATCTACGCATTTCTTCGCTGTTTTTCGGTTGGGCGGCATCGGATTCTTTGACCGTTTCAGTTTGTAGAAAATTCCGGTAAATCTGCCCGTCGAGATCGTTGCGGTCGGTGATGACGACGAATGTAAAATTGCCCGTTAGTTTGCGAAAGATTTTCCGCACGAGATAGATCATCGAAAAACTTTTGCCTGAACCTTGTGTGTGCCAGAAAACGCCGAGTCTGCCTTTATTTTCGTCTTTGCTTTTAAAAGATTCAAAAGCATTATTAACGCCGAGAAACTGATGATTCTGAGCGATAATCTTTTGCGTCAGTTTGTTGTAGATGATGTAATTTTCGACGTAATCGAGAAGTTTTTTCGGATCGAGCAGACCTTTGATAACGTATTCGATGCTTGTGCCTTCACGTTCGATCTTTTTGCGGTCAACCTTTTCTTTTTCGTCTTCGATTCTGAGCCAATTGAAAAAGTATTCCCAACCTGCCGTAAAACTTCCGAATTTGGTTTCTATACCGTTTGAGAGAATGCAGAAAGCGTTGGTTAAAAAGAGTTGCGGAATATAATCTTTGTAAGTCGTCAGATTATCGTCAAACGCTGATTTTAGTTTGACGTTGGAGTTTTTGAGTTCGATAAAAACGAGCGGCAAACCGTTAATGTAAATCAAAATGTCGGGACGGCGAAAACCTTTGTCGCCTTTTATCCAGAGTTGCGAAACTGCCAGAAAACGATTTCTGCCCGAATTGTCAAAATCAATCACGCGGACTTGTTCTTGTTCCGTTCTGCCTTCTTCATTTTGATATTGAACCGGAACACCATTTCTGATTAAACCGTCGAGTTCGCGGTTGGCATTGATCGCCGACATTGCTTGCCGTTTGTTGGTCAATGAATCCAAAGCCTTTTCAATCGCTTCCGCCGGAAGATGCGGATTAAGACGCACGAGAGATTCACGCAGACGGTCAGCCAAGATCACATCGCGTTTATCGCTTCGCCCCGAACGGTCGTTCAAATCTTCGGCATCTTTGGTGTAACAATTGAGCAATTCAAAGCTGAAATCATCTTTCAGCTTTTTGAGTATCTCGCCTTCGATGTCGTTTTCGGAAATAAAATTAGGCATTGGCTTTTTTCTCTTTTTCCTCCTCTTCCTGCATACTCGGCGGAAATTGGATGTCGAGATTTTCAACCGAGAGTTTTCCTGAGATTAAGCGTGATAAAAGCATATTTCTGCTTTCTGCTAACAATCTGTTAGTTTCAATCAAACTGGAAAGTTTGGAAAAGATTATGTCAAAATTTTCTTGAAATTGTTCTAACAATTCATCGCTTGGAACTTTCAATTCTAATTGTTTTAAGAAATCCCAATCAGCACGAGGCATTTTTGTTCCTTTTGAAGCGGTTGTTGCTAATTCAACGAAACTTTCACTAAATACTGTAAAAAGTAAAAAGCCTTCATATTTTCGTGCTTTCGGTCTGATGATGATTGTGTCTGACGAGCAAGAACCCGAAAAACTAGCGATTGCGATTTTATGCAAATATGGACGTATTTTGCCAAAAAGAATATCTCTTTCTTTGAATAATAACTTATTGCTAGTAAATTAAAATTCGTTATTTTCGGACTACCCCGCAGCAAGCTGACGGGGCATTCGCCCGAAAATTAGTCGGTCAAAGCACCGACTACCACGAATTTTCTAAGAACAAAGAACTGTCGCCCTTTCA
>JALZKH010000066.1 GCA_030859345.1 Acidobacteriota bacterium
GGTTCAGTCAGTGCCAATGTATAGTCCAAAGAAAATAGTGCAGATCATCAAAAGCATTACGGCACGAGAGATATTCAAGAGATGCCCGGAAGTAAAAGAATACTTATGGGGCGGAAAATTCTGGACAGACGGCTATTTCGTCAGCACGGTCAGCACACACGGAACAGAAGAAATGATAAAGAACTATGTTCAGCAACAAGGCAAAACTGATTCAGCCGGACAAGGGCGACTCTTTTAATACCCCGTCAGCTTGCTGCGGGGTAGTTTATTTTAAAGGATTGAAATTATCAATTTACTAATCTCAGTTTGAATTATAAAATAATGTTATGTCGTTACTGAAAATTGTGCATTATCCCGAAAAAGTTTTGCTGGAAGTCGGGAAACCTTTGATGGAAGATGAATTTAATGAAGACCTTAAACAACTCGTTGAAGATATGTTTGAAACGATGTATGACGCGGGAGGTGTCGGACTTGCCGCACCGCAGGTTGCTGTTTCCAAAAGACTTTTTGTAATGGATTGTTCAGGCGGCGAAGACGAAACGCAAAAATTTACTCTGATAAATCCCGAAATAATTCATATCGAAGGTGAACAATATGGCGACGAAGGATGTTTATCATTTCCGGGGATTTATACGAAAGTTAAACGCGAAATGCGAACCGTTGTGCGATTTCAAAATTTAAAAGGCGAAACGCAGGAAATGGATTTTGAAGATTTGCCCGCCCGCTGCGTTCTGCACGAAACAGATCATTGCGATGGAATTGTTTTTTTAGATAAAATGTCGCCGCTCAAAAGGGAATTATCGAAGCGGAAGATTAAGAAATTGCAGAAGACAGGGAAATGGGATTTGTAAATGCCACCAAAGATTCGACAATTGATAAAAGAATTGAAGAGAAACGGGTTTGAAAATCGAGGTGGCAAAGGAAGTCATAGGAATTTTTCGCATCCACTTTGTTCAAAGCCTGTTACAATATCCGGGAAAACGGGAGATGATGCAAAAAAATACCAAATTAAAGAGGTCAAAGATGCAATCAAAGAGGTAAAAAGCAAATGAGAAAAGAATCTGACCTATATAAAAAAATTGTTTATTGGAGCGATGAGGATAATTGCTTTATCGGAATGTGTCCCGAATTGATGTTTGGCGGAATTCACGGGGACGACGCACTTGAAGTATTTAAAGAATTGAGCATTGCGGTTGAGGAAGTGATTGAAATTTTTAAGGAAGATGGAAAACCTTTGCCAAAACCGAAAGGAGTTGTTTTGGAAGCAGTTTAAAAAGGAACACAAACAATGATGACAGCCGAAAAAATATTAACCGAGAAAATTAAAGTATTGCCGCCGCAAAAGATTGCTGAAGTGATGGATTTTGTTGAATTTTTAGTGCAAAAAGAAGAGTAAAAATTTGTAAATTCAGCAACAAAATTATCAGAAAAAGCCTTTGCAAAAGTGTGGGATAACGATGAGGATTCGGTTTATGATGAATTATAGTTTTAAAGAAAAGGGATAATTAAAATGAGAAAATTATTGTTAGGTTTATTAAGCGTTTCGTGTTTATTGTTCAATTCTTGTGGTAGCCAAAATCAGAGAAAATCAATTAATGAGAGTAATTCAAATTCTGTGAGTATTAACTCAAATATTTCAACCCAAAATAATAAAGTAAATGAAAATAAATTAAAAAACTCTGATATGAAAGAAGCTAAATTTGGAGATTATAACTATCATTATAAAACCGAAAGTAATAAGACAGTTGCAATGTTTACGGAAAAATTTTTACCACGAGATGATACTGTGGTTGTAGGAGCAATTGGGGATGTCATAAAAAACGCATTTAATGAGGAGGCAACAGGAAGTCCAACACTTAAAATGCACAATGGGATTAACAAAATCCATATAGATAATGAAAAAAATGATTTCTATGTCAATTTAGTAAAACAAGATACAGGCGAAGTTAATTCGCTAATAATTGAAAAAGAAAACAAATAATTATAAATAAAATTATGCAAACAAAAAGAGAATTAGACGAATTTAAGAATGAACCGTTCACGGATTTTTCGATTGCTGTAAATCAGGAAGCGATGAGAAAGGCGATTGAGGAAGTAACGGCGGAATTGGGACGCGAATATCCGATTGTTATAAACGGGGAGAAGTTGGAAGTTGCCACGAAGTTTGAAAGTATCAATCCATCTGACAGATCGCAGGTTGTCGGTGTTTTTTCTGATGCTGATGCAATGGCGGAAGAATTGGTTAATCGGGCGATTGAAGCGGCGACGATTGCGTTTGAAAGTTGGCGAAAAGTTCCGGCGGAAGAACGGGCGGAATTTCTATTTAAAGCGGCGGATATTGTTCGGCAGAGAAAGCATTATTTTTCGGCGTGGATGGTTTTGGAAGTTGGAAAAACCTGGGCGGAAGCGGATGGCGATACTGCCGAAGCAATTGATTTTCTGGAATTTTACGGACGCGAAATGATTCGTTGGTCGGGAGATCAGCCGATTGTTGCTTCGCCTTATGCGGAGAAAAATAATTTTGAATATGTGCCGCTCGGAGTCGGTGCGATCATTCCGCCCTGGAATTTTCCGCTGGCGATTATGGCGGGAATGACGATGGCGGCGGTGGTTACGGGAAATACGACGGTTTTGAAACCTTCGCCCGACGCACCCGTGATTGCTTATAAATTTATGGAAGTTTTGGAAGAAATCGGCTTGCCGAATGGGGTTGTCAATTTCTTGGCGGGAAGCGGTGCGAAAGTTGGTGAAGAAATGGTGCAGAGTCCGAAAACTCGATTTATCTCATTTACGGGTTCAAAAACCGTCGGACTGCATATTTATGAAGAAGCGGCGAAAACACGCAAAGGTCAGAAATGGATGAAGCGTGTCGTGGCAGAAATGGGCGGAAAAGATGCGATTGTTGTTGCCGATGACGCTAATTTGGACGAAGCGGCGGCGGGAATTGTCGCGGCGGCTTTCGGTTTTCAAGGACAAAAATGTTCGGCGTGTTCGCGGCTGATCGTAGACGAAAAAGTTCACCGTGAATTGATGGAAAAAGTTACGGATTTAACCAGAAAACTAAAGGTTGGGAAACCTAATGAAGTTCATACGAATGTGGCGGCGGTCATTAATCAAAAATCGTTTGATAATGCGGCGAAATATATTAAGATCGGAAAAAATGAAGGCGGCGAAGTTATTGTCGGCGGCGGACACGATGATGTCGAAGGTTTTTATATTGAACCGACAATTATTGACAACGTAAAACCGCACGACACGATTGAACAAGAGGAAATTTTTGCTCCTGTTTTGGCGGTTATCAAAGCGAAAGATTTTGACGACGCTTTAAAAATCGCCAACGATACGGATTACGGTTTGACCGGTGCGGTTTATTCAAACAGCAAAGAACGGCTTGAACAAGCCAGACGGGATTTTCACGTTGGAAATCTTTATTTAAATCGTAAATGTACCGGAGCATTAGTCGGCGTTCATCCATTTGGTGGATTTAATATGAGCGGAACTGATTCAAAAGCCGGCGGACGCGAGTATTTACTACAATTTATGCAAGGGAAATCCATTGCGGAGAAAATTTAATTATGAAATTTACAAAAGTTATTGCGATTGGAATGTTGATTTTAAGTTTGTCGGTTGGAGGCTTCGCACAGAAAAGTTTACCGATAATTTTTGCAGTTCTAGATGACGGCAAAACGATTGAACCGATTGCCTACGTCAAAGAAAATAAGTTATATAAAACGGTTGACGGCGGAACGGCGACAAATGAAAAAAGCAGTTTCACGCGAAAATATTTTAGAAATAAATCAAAATATAAACTGATTTTTGCGGGTAAGAATTCAGGCGTTGTTACGATTAAAAGTTCCAATTATAAAGCAGATTGTACGTCGAATATGGCTCAAGTTTCACTCGGGGCAACGAAGGCGAAAATAAAAGGTTTCGTGATGGGTTTAGCGACAGATATTCGGACGAAAGAAACTGCTTCGGGTATTCGTCGCTTGCCGACAATTGCGGAGCGGGCGGAGTTTGAAAAAATCGTCAGAGATGAATTTGTCAAGCAAAATATTTCCGAAGAAACCGCTAAAGACCTAAAATATCATAACTTAACTGCAATAGATGTTGATGATACGGGAATCGCGGAATTGGTCGGAACATTTTGGGTGAATACTTCTGAAACCGAAAAGGCTTTGTTATTTTTGATTGTGGATAAAGAAAAAAGCGGAACTTACACTTTGACTTACAGCGATTTTCGGCTCGTTAAGCAAGCGGACGTGATGAATGAAAAAATTGAAACGCTTGATAATGGAACTTCTCACGAACTTTTGCTGGACTCGTTTGATTATGACGGCGACGGTGTGAGCGAGATTTTTACGATGATTAAAGGTTTTGAAGGAAATACTTTTAATGTCTATATACGCGAAAATGGAAAATGGATTAAGACATTTGAAACTATGAATTATCATTGTGCATTTTAGTCAGGCACATTAAATTATTGATTTGAAAGTGTTGGGATTGTGGAAGTTTCAGCACTTTTTTATTTTCTTGAGGTATTTAAGATAAACCTCAAATAATGTGAGGAAGATTTGGATGTTAAAAAATATAATTATAAAAAATTTTGTGATTTGCGTGGTTCTTATCGGTCTGAATGCACAGATTTTTGCTCAAATAAGTCAAAATAAATTCCCTACCAAGCGAAATGAAACGCCTGAATTTTGGAAACGTGACGGTTTGAATGCGATTCAACGGACAAAAAATTTGAAATTCAAACGCAAAAAGGCTAAAAATGTAATTCTTTTTATCGGTGATGGAATGGGAATTTCCACTTTGACGGCGGCACGGATTTTGGAGGGACAGATTCGCGGGGAAAGCGGTGAGGAAAATCAGTTGAGTTTTGAAATGTTTCCGTTTGTGGCACTTTCCAGAACTTACAGCGTCAACCAACAAACATCGGATTCCGCACCGACTGCGGCGGCGATTATGACGGGCATAAAAACAAATGAAGGTTTAATTTCCGTCAATCAAAATGTCATTCGCGGCAATTACAAAACCGTTAAGGGAAATGAAACCAAAACGATGCTTGAAATGGCGGAGGAAAACGGGAAGTCAACGGGAATTGTTTCGACGGCAAGACTGACGCACGCCACGCCGGCTTCAACTTATGCACATACGGCGGATCGAAATTGGGAATCCGACGCAGATATTTTTAGTTCTGCAAAAGACGCATATCAGACAAATTTTGCCGATATTGCCCGCCAATTAATTGAATTTCCTTACGGCGACGGATTGGAAGTCGCGTTGGGTGGCGGACGGTATAATTTTCTTCCGCAGGAAACAAAAGACCCGGAATATTCCGATAATGAAAAAATAAACGGAAGACGTTTGGATAAAAGAAATTTAACGGAAGAATGGACGAAAAAATATAAAAATTCCGCCTATGTTTGGAACAAAGAACAGTTTGACGCGATTGACGTGAAAAAAATCGACCATCTTTTAGGGCTTTTTGAACCTTCGCATATGAATTACGAATTTGACCGTCCGAAAGATAAAGCGGGCGAGCCGTCTTTGAGCGAAATGACGGCGAAGGCGATTGATATTTTGTCAAAAAATAAAAAAGGATTTTTTCTGATGGTCGAAGCCGGAAGAATTGACCACGCACATCACGAAGGCAATGCTTTTCGGGCTTTGACCGATGCCATCGAACTTTCCAACGCTGTCCGAACCGCCAGAAGCAAAGTTAATTTGGACGACACTTTGATAATCGTTACGGCAGATCACAGCCACGTTTTTACAATCGCGGGTTATCCGGCACGCGGCAATAATATTTTGGGTTTGGTTAGGGAAGTAGGCGAAGACGGAAAAATTCAGGAAGAACCCGCAACCGACGTAAACAAAAAGCCTTACACAACTCTCGGTTATGCCAATGGATCGGGATATATTGCGGGCGAAAGACCGGATTTGACGCAGGATCAGGTTACAAATCCCGATTACAAACAGGAAGTAGCCATACCGAAAATTGCTGAAACACACGGCGGCGAAGACGTGGCGATTTATGCGGACGGAGTTAATTCGTGGATGTTTCACGGGTTGATGGAAGAAAATTGGATATTTTATGTGATGCAGGATGCTTTGAGATTGAAATGAAAATAGTTTTTATGGGAACGCCGGATGCAGCAGTTCCGACATTACAGAAAATTTTAGAAGACGGACACGAAGTAGTTGCCGTTTGGACTCAGCCTGACCGACCTTCGGGGCGTGGACGAAAGTTAAAAGCTCCGCCCGTTAAAGAATTTGCCTTAAAATATGATCTGGAAGTTTTTCAACCTTTGAAAATTAAAACAAAAGAAAGTATTGAATTATTTAAATCTCACAAAGCGAATGTCGCTGTCGTTGTTGCTTACGGCAGAATCTTGTCGAAATCATATTTAAATGCGTTTACGTTAGGCTGTATAAATGTTCATTTTTCGCTTTTACCGAAATATCGTGGTGCAGCTCCGGTAAATTGGGCGATTGTAAATGGCGAAACAAAAACCGGAATTACGACAATGCAGATGGATTTAGGACTTGATACGGGCAATATTTTACAGCAAAGCGAAATTGCCATCGGCGGGCAGGAAAATTCGATTGAATTAATGGAAAAATTGTCTGTCCAGGGGGCGAAAATTTTGAGTGAAACACTTGAAAAATATAAGGAAATTACTCCAATCGAACAAAATGACGTGGAAGTAAGTTTTGCACCGATTTTGTCAAAAAAAGACGGTTTGATTGACTGGAGTTCAAGTGCGGAAGAAATAAACAATCGGGTGCGTGGATTTCAGCCGTTTCCGAGTTCTTATACATTTTATCAGGGAAAAAAAATAACAATTTGGCAGGCAAAGGTCTGGAAAACCGATTCTGATGATTCAACAGTTATTGAAATGGTTGGAAAAATCATTAGTGCAGATAAAAAAGATTTCTTTATCAAGTGCGGCAAAAACAGTGTTTTGCAAGTTCTTGAATTACAAATTGAAGGAAAACGGCGGATGGAAACGCAGGATTTTTTGAACGGAATTAAAATTAATGCGGGCGAAAAAATGGAAAATTGAAAATTGAAAATTAATTCTTTTTACAATATTTCTCCAAACAAATTATGAAAATATCACCCGCCCGCAAATCTGCTTTTGAAATTCTCTTGAAAATTGAAAAGGAAAAGGCTTTTTCCTCTATTTTGCTTCCTGTATATGAAGAAAATTTGTCAGTTAAAGATCGTTCGCTATGCCACGAGATAACGCTCGGTGTTTTGCGAAACAAAATTTATCTCGATAAAATAATAGAAAATTTCACAAAAAAAAATCTGAATAAATTTGATTTGGAAGTCTTGATTGCTTTGCGTTTAGGACTTTATCAAATGATTTTTTTAGATAAAATTCCGGTTTATTCGGCAATTAATGAATCTGTAAATCTGGTTAAACTGGCAAAAAAACATTCAGCTGGCGGATTAGTAAATGCAGTTTTGCGGAAGGCTTCACAACAGAGGTTTGAATTTGAATTTGAGAATGAAATTGAAAAATTATCTGTTGAAACCTCGCATCCGATGTGGTTGATTGAAAAATGGAGCAAACAATTCGGGTTTGATAAAACTAAAGATTTAACGGTTTCAAATAATAAAATACCAGACCAAAATTTTAGATTTACCGTAAAATTTTTTCAGCAAGATCAAAAAGTAAAAGATGAAATAATTAAAAAATTAAAAATCGGATGTGTCGAATCGGAACTTTTGAAAAAAAGTTTTACTGTAAAAGTGTTTAGCGATGACCTTAGAGAATTGACTGAAAATGGTTTGATTTATTTTCAGGATGAAGCCTCGCAAATTGTTACACAAGCAGTAGATTTGAATAATGGACAAGATTTTTTAGATGTCTGTGCATCGCCCGGAAGCAAAACAACTCTGATTGCAGCAAATTGTTTTGAAAAAAATATACAGCCTTTTATTGTCGCCGGAGATTTTTACACACATCGAATCGAAACGCTGAAGAAAATTTGTCGAAAACAATCGGTAAACACAATTAATATTCTTCAATATGATGCAGAAAATTCCTTGCCTTTTAGAGATAAAAGTTTTGATAAAATTCTGCTTGATGCTCCGTGCAGCGGAACGGGAACGATTCGGCGAAATCCTGAAATTCGTTATTTTTTAAAGATTAATGATTTTGCTGAATTACAACATAAACAACTTAAAATATTGAAAAACGCATCTAAATTAATTAAAAATGGCGGCGAAATTATTTATTCAACCTGTTCACTGGAAAATGAAGAAAATGAAAAAGTTGTTGAAAAGTTTTTGGCAGAGAACAAAGATTTTGTAAATATTACTCCGAAATTGCTGGAGAAGTTTTTGACAGAGCAAAATTTTGCAAGAACATTTCCTTTTAGAGATGATACGGACGGCTTTTTTATTGCAGCTTTAAGAAAAATTGGATAAATAACAACAAATGTTGGATAATGTCTATATCGGCAATTTTCCTTTTATTATTTGGGTTTAGTATATAAAAAATGTTAGACTTCGTTGGCTGAAAATTCATTATCGAAACAAAATAAAAAGTTATGGGATTAGTCAAAACAGGAATATCTGCAATCGGTAAGCTATTGATTGTAATTGCTTTAGCAGGAACTTTTTTGGTTGGTATGGCAGGCGTTTTTTATATGTCGCTGGTCGGTGATGAGGTTGAGATTCCGAAAGTTGTCGGAAAAAATCTTAATGACGGGAAAGAAGAACTTGAAGATTTAGGTTTAAGAATCAAGAATATCGCCTCCCGTTACAGCAACGAAAAACCAAATACGATTTTAGAACAAAGACCAAAGGCAGGAACAACTGGAAAAACCGGATTAATGATTTCGGTCATCGTCAGTCAGGCGAATCCCGACGGCAATGAAGCTCCTGTTGATGTTGAAGACAAAGAAAAAGAAGCAAAGAAAAAAGAAGAAGAAATAAAAGAATTGCCGGAATTGGAAACGGAAAAAGCAAAAGACAAACCGAAAAAATCCGACAAAAAAACTACTCCGAAAACTCGTGATGTTATAAAAGAAAAGAAAAAAGAAGATACAAAAGATACGGAAGATAAATCAAAGGATTCCAATTCCAAAGAATCTAAAAAATCGGCTGATGATAAAAAAGATTCGGATAAGAGTGATGCGAAAAGTGGAACAGAAAAAACAATACCGCCGCCGCCGCCGAAACCTTCAAATGAGAAACCGGCAAAAACGGATGAGAAGCCCAAAAATCCCGGCGATACAAGACCCAGAAAAGTTCCGCCAAGCAACTAAGTTAAAGTTTGAGGCAACAAAAGCTAAGGAAAAAGCATACAAATATGTTTGAAATTGCACCATCAATTTTGTCTTCTGATTTTACAAGACTTGCGGAAGAAATTGAGAAGGTTAAGACAGGCGGAGCTAATATTTTGCACGTTGATGTAATGGACGGGCATTTTGTTCCGAATATTACGATTGGTTTGCCGGTGGTTAGGTCTTTACGAAAGGCAACCGATATGAAGATTGATTGTCATTTGATGATCGAAGAACCAAGCCGTTATGCAGTTAAATTTGTCGAAGCAGGAGCGGATATGGTTTCGGTTCACGTTGAGATAGATGTTCATTTGCAGAGAACTTTAACCGCAATCCGTGAAGCGGGCGGAGAATCCGGTATTGCCATAAATCCCGCAACTCCCTTAGTTTCGTTGGAAGAAGCCCTGCCGTATGCAGATTTTGTTCTGCTGATGTCGGTCAATCCGGGTTTCGGCGGACAAAAATTTATCCCCGAATCGGTTGATAAATTACGCCGTTTGAAGCGAATGATTGATGAGCGTGGATTCGATACTAAAATCGAGATTGATGGCGGGATTGACGAGAATAATATAGCAAAAATAGTTGAAAGCGGTGCGGAAATTATCGTTGCGGGATCAGCGGTTTTTGGTGAAGGCAAACCTACCGAAGCGGTCAGAAATATGATTGATGCGGCAACGGTTTGGGTTTAAAAAAATTCGGGAAAGTTGGAAAATTTATAGAGGTAACTATGCGTTTAACTAAGATCAAAGTTTTATTAACTGGGATATTTATAACATTATTAACCGTGTCGTCATTTGCACAAGTTAGGAGTGATGCTACGCCGACGCAAAGACTGGACATTTTGAATCAGAAACTCGAGGCAATGCGTAGTTCTTTAAAAATTTCGGTAAATAAACTGGAAGAAACTGCTGATAAAGACGATAAGAAAAATCCTGAAAGTTCTTTAGGAAGACTTGTTTCTTTAGAAAAAGAAGCCTCGACTATGCAGAATGAGGTAAATACTATTCGCGGTAAATTAAGCCGTAGTGAAAAGTATGAGATCGGCGACATCCAAAGAATTGAAGAAACTGTCAGAAGTCTTCAAACACGAGTTGATAATGCTTTACTGTCATCGGCTGATGCACGTTCCGCACAAAATACTGACGAGGGAAAACCATACAAGAAAAAGAAAAAGAAAAAATTTCTCGGCATCTTTGGCGGCGGCGGCAATGATGAATACGAAGATTTGATCGGAACTGTTACGCCGGGACGCGATAGAGTTTTGTTTATAACTGCTACACGCGAAGTCCGTAAGGGAAATTATGATGTCGGAAGACTGCTTTTTCAAAATATTATTTCTACTTATCCCGATTCACCTTATCTGGCGATGGCAAAACTTGCTGTTGCCGACACCTTTTTTCTTGAAGGCGGCACGAGTTCCTTGATTCAAGCCTCATCTCAGTATCAGGACTGGCTGACATTCTTCCCGACGCACCCGCTTGCCGACCGTGTTTTACTCAAAATTGCCGAATCTGAAATGCGGCAGATCGGTTTGCCGGACAGAGATATTACCCGTGCGAAAAAAGCCGAACAGCGACTAAGAGGCTTGATTCAACAGTATCCGAAAACCGTGTTGCTGCCGGAAGCCCAAATTCGCCTCAAAGAAGTTCAGGATAATCTTGGAATGCATGATTTGATCGTTGGAAACTACTATTATAAACAATCCGTTGATTATGAAAAAGGCGGTTTGAAGGGAGCTCAAAATCGTTTTCTGGAAATTTTAGACAAATATCCGAACTTTAGTTTTTTGGATGAAGCACTATATAAACTTGCCGTAACCTACCAAATCGAAGAGGAAACCGATCAGGCGGCTAAGTATTATCAGCAAATTGTGCGGGACTATCCGAATAGTGATTATGTCGAGAAGGCAAAAGAACAACTGCAATTATTCGGAGCAAACATTCCTGAACCGAATCCGGAAAGAGCACATTTACTTCCTCCCGAAAAGAAATCGTTTATTACGAATTTCAAAAATGAATTTTTAGGAATTTATCCGTTAACGATTGATAAAGACGGGGTTTTGATGACCAAGGACTTTAAGGAAGAAAAATTTGAATTAATTGATCAGATCATCGAAAATCAAGGTGAGATAAGAGACTCACAAATTCCCAAATCTTTAACGACCGTAATTTCCGAGAGAAAACCCGAAGAAGGAAAATAATTTTCGGGAAGGTGAAATAAAAAGTAAAAAGGCAAAAGTTAAATAATTAGAAAAAAATTATCCGGCTTTTGCCGCTTATTATAGCAAAGATTATATTCCCCGATATTATTTGTATAAATTTAAGAGGTAAAATGAAACATTATTTTTTGGCATTAAGTTTTTTGCTATTTATCAGCTTATTGAGCTTAAATATATCTGCACAAAGTGACCCGCAGACCTCGCCGCCGCCTAAGCCAATGTCTTCAGATAATTCCAGCCTTACAAATAATTTACAAAATCAAAGTCAGGATAGGAAAGTTTCCAGAGAAAAAAGAGCAGAAGCCTATCAAAAACTTTTGGAAGGGCATAGATACCTCTTGAATGTAAGGGATTTGAACGACAACTTAAAAATTTCCGCAGCCAGATTGGCTAAAAACGCATTACAGAAAGCCGTCGAATTAGAACCGAATTTAGCTGAAGCTTACACAACAATGGCGGAACTTGCTTTGATAACTCCGCCTCAGGGTAATCTTGAGGAGGCTTTACTCTTGGCTAGAATCGCCACAAAACTGGATAAAAATAATTTTGGCGGACATCGCATTTTGGCTCGCCTAAATACGATAAAAAGCAATCTGGGCAGAGGAAACTTGAATTCCGAGGCAGCCGATGTCTCAATCTATGAATGGAAAGAAATTGCCCGGTTAGATCCGCGAAATGCCGAAGCGTGGGCTTTTTTGAGCGAGTTTTATGAAGCACAAAATGAACAGGAACTTCAGATAAATGCTTTGAAAAATTGGGTTTCTTCCGCAACTCCTCTGGATGTGGGATTTTTTGGTCGTGTAATGGAAAGGGAAAAAATTCAATTAACGGTGGAAGATGCGACTCTGAAACTTGGAGCGGTTTTACTGAAAAGCGGAGATTCGCAAGAAGCTTTGGAATTTTTAAGCCGTTCGATTGCGGATGATCCGGGTAATCTTTTAGCGATTGAATTATTTAAGCAATCTTTGGAGGGTGCGGATAAAAATTCTTTGCTGTCGGCGATTGATGCTTTGAGACAGGCGGTTTTTGTAAATTCCAAAAATGAATCTTTGGTTCAATTACTGGCACAAACTTTGGCTAAAACCGGACAAATTGACGATGCCGCTAAAGTTTTGCGGGGAGCGGTTGCGGAAAATATTCCGGGTGATAAAAATTCAGCTTCAAATTTTCAGGTTGTTCTAGGCGATATTTTTGTCGAGTCAGAAAGAACAAATGAAGCAATTGCGGCTTATCAAAACGCACTTAAAATTCGCGGGATTGAAAATACAAATTTGGCGAAGAATGAAAACAAGGATTTTGCAATTCGGGTGGTTGGCAAGATGATTCAGGCTTACAAAAAAGCGAACCGTCCGAATGACGCAAAGATTTTAATCGAGAAATATCGTGCTTTATTTGGTAAAAACGATTTGTTTGCAGATAAAGATCTGATTACACTTTTTCAAAATATCGGGAAAAATGTAAAACTTCACGGTTAACCGTAATAAATCTACAGATCTGTTGTTATTTATTATGCAGATTTTAAGGAAATACTGACTATTTGAATATTTATATTATATGAGGCGGAAGTTTTTAGGAATTTCCGGGTTTAAAAAACTAAGCAAAAATTGATTTATTTTATTTGCTCCATCAACCGAAAATGGCAACCCTACATTGATGTATCGGACGCAAAGTCGTGAATCTCAAGCGAGATTGTCTTACTACCGAAGTGAGGAAAAATGAAAATAAAAATAACAAGCCTCTTTTCCATTCATATTTTTGGACTAATTCTTGCTCTCGCATTCCTTTCAGTTTTATCAAATAATATTTTTGGACAAAATGGTTTTGACGAAAACAAAGTCAGAACCGTTTATGTAATTTCCAATGCGAAGGAAAAGATTGAAATCACCCGTCCTAGAGTTATAAATGTTTCAAATAATAACGAACCTATAAAAAAAAGCCGGGCGGCATTTGATCTTGAGAAAGCAGCATTTCAATTAATTAATCAAAAACGAGCAGAATTAGGATTACCTACACTTCACTGGAGCGACAAAATCGCAAATCTTGCCAGACAGCATTCATTATATATGGCGGATTATAAATTTTTTAGTCATCAAGGGTTGAATGGACAATTGATAGACGAACGAGCAACTGATTTGGGAATTGAAAAATGGAAGGCGATTAGCGAAAACATAGCATTCAACAAAGGCTATATCAATCCGGTCGAGTTCGCAGTTGAACGCTGGATGCAGTCGGCAAGTCATCGTCAAAATCTTTTGAATCCGAGATGGCAGCAATCCGGTATCGGTGTGGCGATAACTTCAGACGGAGCTTATTATTTTACCCAAGTATTTCTTAATAAGTGAGCAGTAATAAATAATTAAATAGATATTTGAATAAATAAAAATAAACCGCAGCTTTTAAAGTTGCGGTTTATTTTTGTTTTATTTAGTCTGAATAAATGAAATCAGAGATTCTCAAACTTCCTTCTTTTGCAAAAATTAATTGGTTTTTGAAAATTTTGGGTAAACGCACTGAGGATAATTATCACGAAATCATCACATTATTTCAAACAATTTCACTGCACGATACACTGACATTTTCTCAAGATAAGCAAATATCCCTAAATTGCAATGATCAAAATATCCCGACTAGTTCTGACAATTTAATAATTCAAGCTGCCGAATTATTGCAGAAAAAATTTGGAGTTAAAGACGGAGTAAAAATTTATTTAGAAAAAAATATTCCTTCGCCGGGAGGTTTGGGCGGCGGTTCATCGAACGCGGCGATTGCGATTCTTGGATTGGCAACAATCTGGGATTTGCCAGCTAGTTCAAGAGATTTAATGGAACTGGGTGAAAAAATCGGTGCAGATGTTCCTTTTTTCTTTTACGGCGGCACGGCAATTGGTCGGGGCATCGGAACTGAAATTGCAGAATGTTCGGAAATAACAGAAAAATACTTGCTGATAATTACTCCGAATATTACCGTTGTAACAGCAAACGCTTACTCATTATTAAATTTTCCTTACTTGACAAAAAAAGTCGACAAAAGTATCCTTACTATTTGCCGAAATCCGGCGGATAAACTGAATTTATCAGAGATAAATTTGGTTAATGACTTTGAAAAAAGCGTTTTTGATTATCAGCCGAAAATAAAGGAAATCAAAGAAAAACTTTTGAACCTGGGTGCAAAAAATGCTTTGATGTCTGGAAGTGGAGCCAGTATTTTTAGTATCTTTGACAATGAACTGAAACAGCAAAAAGCGTATAATGCTTTCAAGGGTGAAAATGTTAAACGCTTTGCTGTTAAAACCATTTCACGGCAGGAATACAAAATTTTTTTAGAGCCGTGTAAACATTTGATTCCGAAAAGTTTCTGAATAGTTTATTGGGGCGTCGCCAAGTGGTAAGGCACCGGTTTTTGGTATCGGCATTCGTAGGTTCGAATCCTTCCGCCCCAGCATATTTTTTCCAGACGGACGAGTAACTTGAGATAATTACTGAAGTTGCTCGTCATTTATTTGTTACTCAAAAAAATGAGTGTAACCGGCAACATAAAAATTTTTAGCGGAAATGCCCATGAAAAACTGGCAAAAGATATTTGCCGCCAACTAAGCTGTGATTTGGGTAATGCGAATACGACCAGATTTTCCGATGGAGAATTCAATTTTCAGATCGAAGAAAATGTTCGTGGTGCTGATGTTTTTATAATTCAACCGACCTGTCCGCCGACCGATCAGCATTTGATGGAATTGTTGATTATGCTTGATACTTTTAAGCGGGCATCGGCACAGAGAGTTACAGCAGTTATTCCATATTTCGGTTATGCACGTTCCGATAAAAAAGATCGTCCGCGAGTTCCTGTTGCCGCAAAATTAATTGCAAATTTGATTGCTACGGCTGGAGCAGACCGGGTTTTGACAATAGATTTACACGCTTCGCAGATTCAGGGATTTTTTGATGTGCCGGTTGATCATTTATATGCTGCTCCCGTTATCGTCAATTATTTTCAAGAAAATCCGATTGAAAATCTGGTTGTCGTCGCTCCCGATACTGGCGGTGCGGAAAGAGCGAGAGCCTATGCCAAACGCTTGGATGCGGGACTTGTTTTGGTTGATAAAAGACGCGAAAAAGTCAATGTCGCCGAAGTTATGAATGTAGTCGGCGATGTTGAGGGAATGAATTGTCTGATCGTTGATGATATGTGCGATACCGGCGGGACGATCTGCAAGGTTGCCTCAGCACTTGCCGAAAACGGTGCAAATGAAATTTACGCTTGTTTTTCTCACGCGGTTTTATCGGGAAATGCAATAAAAAATCTGGAAAAATCGCACATTAAAAAAATTATTATTACCGATACGATACCGCTTTGCGAAAAAGGCAAGGTTTTAAAAGAAGAGGGAAGAATTGAAATTTTAACGGTTGCTGAATTGCTTGCAACAGCGATTAAATCAATTCACGATGAAACGAGTGTTTCATTTTTATTTATTTAAAACGTTTTAGAGAAGGTTTGGATATGGCAGAAAATATTACTGTAAAAGTTGAAAAAAGAGAAGGTCGCGGCACAAATTTTGCCCGTCGTTTACGACGTGAAGGGAAAATTCCCGCAAGTGTGTATGGCGGCGGTGAAGATACGCTGGCAATTACGGCTGAATTAAAAGATTTAGCTGCAATTTTGCGAACTGATGCCGGAGCTAATACGCTTTTTACACTGGATGTAGGTGGTGCAGAAAGCCGCGTGATCTTTCAGGACAGACAGATTGACCCGGTAACGGGTCGGCTTCTGCACGCTGATTTACGCCGTTTGGCGGCAGGTGAGAAAATCGAACTGACGATTCCCGTTCACTTGATCGGGACTCCAAAGGCAACCGACGAAGAAGGCGGTTTGCTTGAGCAGATGATGCGTGAAATCACGGTCAAATGCACACCAAGTAAAATTCCAGATTCGATTGACGTTAATGTTGAAGAACTCTCAATGGGTGAATCAATCACGATTGCCGATCTGAAAGTTGACGAAGATTTTGAAATTATGGATGCACCCGAATCGGTTATTGCGGCAGTTGTCTTCGTTAAGGAACTCGATCTCGAACCGACACCTGAAGAAGAACTTAGCGAACCCGAATTAGTTGGCGAAGAAGGTGAAGAAGGCGAAGGTGGAGAAACTGCTGATGGCGAAGAATCACCGGAATCGGCTGAAGATGAAAGTTAATTCATTTTTTGAGCGGATTTCGAATTGTAGAAACTTTTATGAATTCGCCGGATGTGGATAAAAATTGGCTGATCATCGGACTCGGAAATCCGGGTGGGAAATACGAAAATACCCGCCATAATCTGGGCTTTATGCTTGTAGATTTATTGGCGGACGAATTTCACACTTCAATTAAGCGAACCGAATGCAGATCGCTGGTTGGTCAGGTTGAGTTTGAAAATCAAATAATCGAGTTAGTAAAACCGCAAACATATATGAATTTGAGCGGTGAAGCAGTTACTTGTTTGTTAAAAAAGGAAAATCGAGGTATCGAAAAAATTATCGTGGTAGTTGATGATTTAGCTTTACCTTTCGGTACGATTCGACTTCGTGCAAAAGGTTCTGACGGCGGTCATAACGGCTTAAAGTCCGTTAGTGATTGCACGAAAACAAAGGAATTTAATCGTTTGCGAATTGGAATCCAACCCGATCATCCGATCAGCAACACAAAAAAATTCGTTTTGGAAAATTTTGCAAAGAAAGATTCTGAAACAATTGAAAAAGTTTTAAAGCGAAGTGCCGATGCAATTCGCTGTGTCATTGCCGAAGGAATTGGAAAGGCAATGACGCAATATAATGGATAGTGGATTATTGAATTTGGACATTGTAAAAGATTGTAATTTACAAATTGAAATTTCAATTTTGCTGTATAAATTAATAAAAAAACCTTTTTACTTCATCAATAAATTAGATGAGGTTTGAAAGCCAAAAGGAGGAAATAGAAATTGGCAAATAATAGAGTATATGAGTTGATGTATATTGCCGAACCGAATTCGGACGCTGATAAAATCGCTCAAATAAATAAAGAAATCGAAGAATTAATTGAGGGTGCCGGCAGCACGATTGTTAACACCGAAGATATGGGCAGAAGACAACTTGCCTATTCGATCAAGAAAAATACGGAAGGATATTATTATCTTTTTGAGATCGAAAGTTCCGGTAAGGAAATTGCCGAAGTTGAACGTCGAATGCGTGTTAATGACAGTATTATACGTTATTTAACGGTGCGAGTTGATGAGGAGCGAAAAACTGCTGACAAGATTGAAGCAAAACGCGAAAGACGTAAAAACAGAGCGGCAGAATTGAGTTCAGGCAAATCTGAAGATAAAACCGGAGAGGAGGAGTAATAAAATGGCTAAAGAAAAGAAAGTAAGAGAAAGAGATGAAGATGATGATGACAGAAAAGAGTCTTCGAGAGATAATTCTTCGAGAGATAATTCTTCGAGAGATAATTCTTCAGATTACAGACCAAGAAATCGCAATTTCCGCCGTTATAATCGAAGACAGCGACAAATGGTTCCGGCTTATGTAGATTGGAAAGAGGTTGAGTATTTATCAAGATTTATACCGGAACGCGGAAAAATTATGCCGCGTCGGATTTCCGGAGTGTCGGCAAAAGATCAGAGACGAATTGCACGGGCGATCAAAAGAGCAAGAGTTATGGCTCTGCTTCCGTATGTTGCAGATTAAACGAGGAGGTAAATAAAAATTATGGCTACAACAACAGTTTTATTACGTGAGGATATAGACAATTTAGGCGGACGCGGAGAAATAGTTTCCGTTAAATCAGGTTTCGCCCGTAATTATTTACTTCCACAAGGATATGCGACTTTAGCAACCAAGGGAAATATTAAACAGATCGAGCAGGAAAAGGCGGTACTTTTAAAGAAAGCCGCACAGGAAAAATCTACTGCTGATGCTCAACTTGAACAAATGAGCAATCTGAAACTGAACTTTGAAAGAAAAGCTGGCGAAAGCGGAACACTTTTTGGTTCGGTTACTTCGATGGATGTTGAATCGGCTTTACAGGAAAAGGGTTACGAAATTGACCGTCGCCAGATTATTCTAAAAAGCCCGATTAAGGAAATTGGTGAATATACAATTCCTGTTAAACTTCACCGCGAGGTTACGCTGGAACTTCCCATAACAGTTTCGGTTGAGGGTGAAGCTATTCAGGAAAGACTTGAGGAAGATGAAAAAGTTGAATCAAACGAGGATACCGAATCGACTGACTCAGAGAATATCAGAGATTCATCTGAAGAAGAATAGAAAATAATCGAAAATTTAATGCAAACTTTGTCTGAAATCAAAGTTTGTAGTAGCATCTAAAGACCACAGATTTTAACTGAAACCTGTGGTCTTTTTCCCTTCAAAAACTGATAAATTTTATATCAAGAACAATATGGCATCAGCAAACCCCGAATTTGCACGAGAACAATATTTAGAAAGACCTTTGCCTTCGAGCGAAGAAAGCGAGCGTGTTATTTTGGGTGCAATTTTGCTTGATAACGCCTTGATAACCCAAGCCGTCGAACAACTTAAACCCGGAGATTTTTACTCTCCAAAAAATCGCAGAATTTATAATGCGATGATTTCGCTTTTTGAAAAAAGTGAAAGGCTCGACCCGATTTTAATTGGTGAAGAATTAAAAAAAGATGGACAATTAGAATCAATCGGTGGCGTTGCAGCGATTACGAATTTAACTTACGGCTTACCGCATTTTTCAAACATACACGATTACGCCAAAGTCGTCCGTGATAAATCAATCGTTCGAAATCTTATAAAAGTCTGCAATTTGATCACCAGTGAAGCACTTGCCGAAGAAGAAGACGCACGCGAGATTTTAGACCACGCCGAGCAATTAATTTTCGCTTTAGCTGACGAGCGAAACCGCGAAGGGTTTGCTCATATCAAACCCGTCGCCGAAACCGTTCTGCACAAAGTTCAGGAATTTGCCAAACGCGAATCCCACGCCTTAACCGGATTAGCAACCGGATTCAGGGATTTAGACCAAATGACATCGGGCTTACAGCCGTCCGATCTGATTATAATCGCTGCTCGTCCGTCAATGGGCAAGTGTCTGGAGGAAAATTCAGAGATTTTATTAACCGATGGAAGTGTTTCAACGATCAAAGAAATTTATGCTAAAAAGGAAGCCGAATTATTAACGCTTGGAGAAGATTACAAATTTTCAACGACTGCGGCGAGTGATTATATTGATGATGGAATAAAAGCTGTTTTTCGAGTTGAAACAAGACTTGGAAGAAAGATTGAAACAACAATTACGCATCCGTTTTTAACGATTGAAGGTTGGAAAAAACTTGAACAAATAGAAATTGGCGAAAAAATCGCTGTTCCAAGAATCTTAAATACTTTCGGAAATAAGAAATGGCGGAATTGCGAAGTTAAAATTTTAGGATATTTGCTTGGTGATGGATGTTTAACAAAAAATTCGATTGAATTTACAAATGAAAATATTCGGATTCAGGAAGATTTTGCTCATTCTGTTATGGAATTTGGCGGTGTAGAAGCAAATCAATCAAATTCATCTGACAGAGCATTTTCATATCGAATTAGGAAAACCAAACAGATATTAACAAAGAAAAATCCTTTGACAGTGTGGATTGAAAAACTCCAAATAAAAAACTGTAATTCTCACACAAAATTTATACCTTCTAAAGTTTTCACACTCAATAAGGAACAGATCGCTTTGTTTTTGAACCGACTTTTCGCAACTGACGGATGGGCAAGTGTTTTAAAGACCGAACAAGTTCAGTTAGGTTTTGCTTCGGTTAGCGAAAAAATGATTCGCCAAGTTCAGCATCTTTTGCTGCGTTTTGGGATAATTGCAAATTTAAAAAAACGGCGTGTTAAATATAAGGATTCAAGAAATACTGCGTGGCAGCTTGATATAACGGACGCTAAATCCATCAAAATATTCATCGAAGAAATCGGAATGTATGGTAAAGATGAAATTTTTCCGCAAATTTTAGAAATTCTTGAAAAGCGAAATTATCAAACAAATAAAGATTTAATTCCAATGAAAGTTTGGGATTCGATTGCGGAATGCAAAGGAAACGAAACTTGGGCATCACTTGCAAAGCATGCGGAAATAAAAGGTTACACAAATATTCACGTTAGAAAGCGTGAGCCGACTCGACAACGTTTGTCGCTTTTGGTAAACGCACTCGAAGATAAACTTTTGCAAAATCTATCGGAAAGCGAAATTTATTGGGACGAAATTATTTCGATTGAATATGTCGGAAATAAGCAGGTTTACGATCTGACAATTCCCGAAACACATAATTTTGTTGCAAATGATATATGTGTTCATAATACGGCGTTGTGTTTAACTATCGCCCAAAATGCGGCAATTCAGGAAAATGCGACCATCGCACTTTTTTCGTTGGAAATGTCAAAAGAACAACTCGTGATGCGTATGCTCAGTTCCGAGGCGAGAGTTGATGCTCACAGATTTCGAACTGGGTATTTATCACGTGAAGAGTGGGGACGGCTTGCCAGTTCAATCGGTACACTTTCCGAAACGAGTTTATTTATTGACGACACGCCCGGCATTTCCGTTCTCGAAATGCGGGCTAAAGCACGTCGCCTTGCGGCTGAACAGAAAAAACTTGATCTCATCATTGTTGACTATATGCAATTGATGTCCGGTTCAAAACGAACCGAATCACGTCAACAGGAAGTTTCGCAAATTTCCCGTGAATTAAAAGGTTTGGCAAAGGAACTAAATGTTCCGCTGATTGCTTTATCACAACTATCGAGAGCACCGGAAGCGAGAAATCCTCCTAAACCAATGCTTTCAGATTTACGTGAAAGCGGTTGTTTAACGGGCGATAGTCTTGTAACTATGGCTGATACGGGAGAGAGAATTCAGATAAAAGATTTAGTTGGAAAAAAAGATTTTTATGTTTGGGCATTAAATGAGAATACCTGGCAGATTAAAAAAGCAAAGGTTATTAATTCATTCTGCACGGGCAAAAAATCTATCTACCAATTAAAAACTCGTTTGGGTAGAACAATTAAAGCTACGGGAAATCATAAATTTTATAGCTTTAACGGTTGGAAAAGACTTGATAAATTTCAACTTAATGAAAGATTAGCTTTGCCGAGAGAGATTAAAAGTAATTCAAAGCAAACTGTGACAAATGAAGAATTAGCTCTGCTCGCTCATTTGATCGGAGATGGTTGCACTCTGCCCCGACACTCAATTCAATATACGACAAGAGAAATAGATTTAGCCGAAACGGTTATAGATTTGGCAATAAAAGTTTTCGGCAACGAAATAAATCCAAGAATTAAGAAAGAAAGAAATTGGTATCAAGTATATTTAACATCAACCCGAAAACATACGCACAATGTCCATAGTGCTGTTGCCGAATGGTTGGATGGTTTGAAAGTTTGGGGATTACGCTCACACGAGAAATTTGTTCCTAAAAAAGTTTTCCGGCAATCAAAAGAAGCGATTGCTTTATTTCTAAAACATTTGTGGGTAACGGATGGCTGTATAAAATTGGTTAAAGGCAAGAAAATTAAACCTGTGATTTATTATGCGTCGAGTAGTAAAAGGCTTTGTGAGGATGTTCAAACTTTATTGCTTAGGCTGGGAATAAACGCAACTCTGAAAAAAGTTTTGCAGGGAAACAAAGGCAAAGACCAATTTCATATAATCTTAAGCGGCAAACCAGATATTGAAAGATTTATTAAAGAAATAAACACGATTGGAGAATATAAGAAAAATTCATTGTCTGAAATAGAAGAATTTTTGGAAAATAAAATCCAAAATACAAATAGGGATATAATTCCGAATACAGCTTGGAGAAAATACGTCGTTCCCTCAATGAAAATAGCAGGAATCACAACAAGAAAAATGATGGCAGAAGCAGAAATGTCATATTGCGGAACAAGTCTTTACAAACAAAATTTGGGACTTGAACGAGCAGAAAGGTTTGCAAAAATTGTAAATTCCGAAGAACTCTTAAATTTATCTTTGAGTGATATTTATTGGGATGAGATAGTTTCTATTGAAGCCGTTGGCGTTGAGGAAGTTTATGATCTAACAGTTGAAAAATATGCAAATTTCGAATCAAATGGATTTATTGTTCATAACAGTATCGAACAAGACGCAGATGTTGTTGCATTTATTTATCGTGAAGAATATTATGCTAAAGACCCTGAAAATCTTGAGGATAATAAAAAAAATGTGGCAGAAATCCTTATTTCCAAACAGAGAAATGGTCCGACAGGAACTGTGAAACTTGCATTTTTGAAGGAATTTACGAGATTTGAAAGTTATTTAGGAGAATGAGGGGATTTTCGATTTGCAATTTGCGATTAGTTTTTAATCTTAAATCTCAAATTTTGACTATTATTATGAATGAAGATTTGCGTTTTCCAATCGGGAAATTTGATGCTGATTTTGAAGTTACGGCTGAATTGAGAAATACGTTTGTTCAGACAATTTCGGATTTGCCGGTCAAATTGGCGACTGCAATTGAAGGTTTGAATGACGAACAACTTGATACGGAATATCGTCCCGATGGTTGGACGGTGCGACAGGTCGTGCATCATATTGCCGACAGCCATTTAAATTCATATTGCCGGTATAAATTGGCTTTGACTGAAGAAGTTCCGACGATTCGACCATACTTTGAAGACCGTTGGGCGGAACTGTCTGACAGCAAAATGCCGGTAGAAGTTTCAATGAAAATTATTGACGGAATTCATTCACGTTGGGCGAATTTGTTAAATTCTATGAGCGATGTAGATTTTAAACGCAAATTAAAACATCCCGAATCGGGCGAATGGACTTTAGAAAAAATGCTCGGTTTATACGACTGGCATTCTAAACACCACACGGCACACATTACAGATTTACGTGAAAGAAAAAGTTGGTAATTTTTTTTATTTTATTTAGCTATGGGATAGGCAAATCAAAATTGTCTATCCATTATTTTTATGGAATTGGAAATTCAAAATCGTCCGACTTGGGCGGAAATTGATCTGGACAAAATGGCTTTTAATTTTCATTCGGTCAAACAATTTGTCGGTGATAAAATCAAATATATGGCGGTTGTTAAAGCCGATGCTTACGGACACGGTGCGGTCAAATGCTCACAGCGTTTGGAAAAAGAAGGAATTGATTGGTTCGGCGTGGCTTTGCCGACGGAAGGCGTTGAATTAAGGGAGAGTGGAATCAGAAAAAGAATTTTGTGCCTGGGAAGTTTTTGGGAAGGGGAAGAGAAGTTATTGCTGAACAATCATTTAACACCCGTAATTTACCAAATTGAGCAGGCGGAAAAATTAAATGAAGCAGCAAAAGTCAGAAATCTGCGAGTTGAGATTCACGTAAAAATTGACACGGGAATGGGCAGAATCGGTGTGCGGTTTGATGAAGTTCCTGAATTTGCCGGGAAGTTAAAAAATTTTGAAAATTTGCACCTTGAAGGTTTGATGACGCATTTTGCTTCGGCTAATGATCTGGATGAAAATGATTTTACAAAACTACAAATTAAAAGATTTGATAATTCATTACAAACATTTATAAATAAAGGTTTTGATCCAATTTACAAAAATTTGGCAAATTCTCCCGCAAGCGTTGCACATCCCGAATCTTATGGAAATATGGTTCGCTTAGGTGGAATTATTTACGGACTCGGCGATGATGTTTTGCCGCAGGAAATTGATCTGCCGAAATACAAAGCCGTTCTTTCACTATTTACAAAAATTGCTCACATAAAAAAAGTTAAACAAGGTGAAACATTGGGTTACAGCCGGATGTTTCGGACGGAACGCGATTCCATAATCGCTACTATTCCAATTGGTTACCAAGACGGATATTCACGCAGCCTTTCCAATAAAGGCAAAGTAATAATTAATGGAAAATTTGCACCGATTGTCGGCAGAATTTCAATGGATTGGACGATTTTAGACGTTACCGACATTGTAAATGTTAAAATCGGAGATAAAGTAATTTTGATTGGAAAAGAAAATAATTTAGAAATCAGGAGTTCTGATCTGGCGGGTTTAACAGATACGATTTCTTATGAAGTAACCTGCAGAATTAATCGTCGAGTTGAAAAAATTTATGTTGAAAGCGAATAAAAAGCGTTGGTTTGAAAAAGTTTTTTTCGTTTATAACCGCAATTTGCTGAACAGACGTTTTCATTCTTTTCAAGTTTCAGGTTTAGAAAATTTAGCGAAACGGAAAGTTGAAATTCCTACAATTATTTATTGTAATCATTCAAGTTGGTGGGACGGTTTGGCTGCTTTTCATATAAACAGGCAAACCAAATTGGATGGTTATTGGATGATGGAAGAAAAGCAGTTGAAAAATCTACAACCGTTCCGCAAACTCGGAGCTTTTTCAGTTGTCAGGGAAAGTCCGAGGGAAGTCTTAAAAAGCATCAATTATTCGGTTAGGTTGCTGAAAGAAAAGAAAAATAGAGCAATCTGGATTTTTCCGCAGGGAGAAATTTTGCCAAATGATCTGCGTCCGATAAAATTTTATAACGGGATTTCATGTATAGTTGAAAAAGCTGAGAAATGTCAGTTATTCTGCGTTGCAATGCGTTATGAATTTATGGGAAATTTTAAGCCTGATATTTTTATCAACATTAAAGAATCTGAAATTATTAAAGTTGATGAACATTTCGATTCAAAAGTTTTTGTGAAAAAACTTTCAGATAAATTAACAGAAAATTTAGCAGAATTAAAAACTTACGTTTTAGAAAACAATTTAAACGATTTTAGTAATATCATTTGAAATAAAATGGCTTTTCCAAGATCAACATCAGTCGAAACTCCCATTCTGCAAGAACTTGTCGCGGTCGGCGGGGCTGATGATCTTAAGTTTTTGTATGAACGTCTGATCGCCTATTTTCCGCAGTTGACGAGCAAAGAAATCACAGAAATTCAAATAAATAATCCGGCAAACTGGCGAAAATTAGTTCAGCGGGCTGGCAGGGAATTAGACGAAAAAGGTTTGATCGAACGACACAGAGGTTTCTGGAAAATTACAGAGAAAGGACAAAAACAAGTAGAAGCGGAAGTATTTGATTTTGAATTAACAAAAGAAAAAAACGAAAAACTTTCTCATAATGATATTCAGAAAATGATTTTAAACATTGGTTCTGTTTTAGGTTTTTATTCTGAAATGGAATTTGAATTTTATGATGTTGTTTGGCGTGAAGTCCCGCAGGCATCGCGTCTGTCGCACGTTTTTGAAGTTCAGAGCAAAGGCAATATTGATTCAGCTTTCGCAAAATTAAAACGTGCTTACGAAGCTCAGCGTTCGAAAATATTTCTGGTGATTTCCAGCGAACGGGATTTAAATCGGGCAAGAAAATCATTGCAGAGAGAATTTCAGGACATCGAAAATAATTTAACAATTATTACTTTTGCACAAATACAGAAAATTTATCAAAACATTGTCCCAAACAAAGAAATACTCGCGAAGTTCTTGGAAAGTTAAAATTTTTATCATAATGCGTTAAAATATGTTTCAAAACTATTTATGAAAAACGCAACCCCAATTCGACGACAATATTTAGAGATCAAAGCAAAACACAAGGATTCGATATTATTATTTCGTCTTGGAGATTTTTATGAAGCATTTGATGAAGATGCGAAAATCATTTCGCGGGAACTGAATATATCTTTAACTTCGAAACCGATGGGGAAAAATTTGCGTGTGCCGCTTGCCGGAATTCCGCATTATGTTTTGGAAAAACATCTTGCGACTTTGATTTCACGCGGTCATCGGGTAGCAATTTGTGAGCAGACAAGTGATTCTCCCATCAAAAATAAAGATGGCGGAAAGTTGATAAAAAGAGAAGTTACGCGAATCGTTACCGCCGGAACTGTGATCGAACCGCAGTTGCTCGACAGCAAAACCAATAATTATCTGGTTTCATTTATCAGCGATGGAAAGACGGCGGGAATTGCCTACGCTGATATTTCAACCGGAGATTTTGCCGCAACGCAAATTCCGAATGCAGAAGCCTTAAACGAAATTAGCCGAATTTCACCGTCAGAAATTCTTCTATGTGAAAATGATCAGATTGAAAACCTGGAATTACCGCAGTTTGTTACGAAATTAAAGAAAAAAAGCTTTGAATTCGATCACGCCCGCAAGACAATATTTAAACATTTTAATACAAAAAAATTAACTCCCTTCGGTCTGGATAAATCACCTCTGGCAGTTTCCGCCGCCGGTGCTTTGATCTCATATTTAAATCAGATTCAAGCAGTAAATTCTGAACAGATAACCCGTTTGACCAGCTATGATAATCGGGAATTTATGATTCTCGATAACAAAACCTTTCGCAGTCTGGAGGTTTTTGAGAGCGAATCGGGCAAAAGTCTTTTGTCAATAATTGACCAAACTCAAACAGCAATGGGCGGCAGACTTCTCAGGCGTTGGTTAAGACAACCATCGGTTGACGTTGCGGAAATTTTTCGTCGTCAGGAACATCTTGGTTGGTTTTTAGCAAATAAAAAAGAAAGAGAAAAATTGCGTGAGATTTTAGAGCAAGTCGAAGATTTGGAAAGACTTTCTTCACGTGCAAAAGCTAATTATATTACTGCATTTGAAGTGCGTAGGTTTGGCGAAAGTTTAAAACTGATTCCAAAAATCAAAACAATTTTGCGAAACGATAACGTCCGTTTTGGACAAACTTTAGCTCATCTGCCTGAGTGCAAAGATTTAGCGGATTTTATCGAAAGCGGAATATCTGACGAATTGCCTTCACAATATGCCGAGCAAATCGGAATAATTCGCCAAGGTTTTTCCAAAGAATTGGACAAACTCCGGGAAAAATTACAGGAAGGCAAAAGATATCTTTCCGCCCTGGAAAAACGCGAGCGTGAAAAAACCGGAATAAAAAGTTTGCGGGTTGGTTTTAATAAAGTTTTTGGTTATTACATTGAAATTACAAAACCGAATCTGCATCTTGTTCCAGGCGATTACACAAGAAAGCAAACTTTGATTCCGGCTGAAAGGTTTGTAACGCTTGAACTCAAAGAACACGAATCAATGGTTATTCACGCTCAGGAACGCATTTTGGAACTCGAAAACAATTTGTTTCGGCAGATTTGCACGGAGATCGGCAGAAAACGTCAGGAAATCTTACTTTCCGCAAAAACAATTGCTTATCTCGATACAATTTGTTCCCTGGCGGAAGTCGCTTCTGCAAATAATTACACACGCCCGGCGGTTAATGATACTTCGCTTTTGCGTATAAAAAACGGGCGGCATGCCGTGGTCGAAACTATTTTAGCTGAACAGAATATAAATTTTGCGGCGAACGATACGGCATTAAATGGAAATAACGCACCGCAAATTGCTCTGATTACAGGTCCGAATGCTTCAGGAAAATCTACATATCTGCGGCAGACTGCGACGATTATTTTGCTGGCACAAATCGGCAGTTTTGTTCCCGCTGACGAATCTGTGATCGGTATTTGCGACCGGATTTTTACAAGAATCGGACTTTACGACAGAATTGGCAGCGGTGAATCAACATTTATGACTGAAATGCTGGAAACCGCCGAAATTCTTCATCACGCAACGCCGAGAAGTCTGATTTTATTAGACGAACTTGGACGTGGAACTTCGACCTATGACGGTTTAGCTGTTGCTCGTGCAGTTTTGGAATTCATCCATAATCATCCTAAATTAAAATCGAGAACCCTCTTTGCAACCCATTATCACGAACTTGCAGAACTAGAAGAATTACTGCCGAATGTCCAGAATTTACATTTTGAAATTAATGAAGAGGGCGACAAAATTAATTTTACATATAAATTAAATAAGGGAAGTGCTTTGAAAAGTTACGGAGTTTACGCTGCAAAGATTGCGGGTTTGCCGAAACCGGTAATAAAACGTGCTTTTGAACTGCTGAAAAAATATGAGAGCGAAGCCGAAAATTCAATTAGCGGACAAAATAAACCTGATCAAATGAATGAATTTGAAAAAATGGTGTTTGAACTTGATACGGATTCTTTGTCGCCCATTGAAGCACTTATGAAATTATATGAACTTAAAGAGTTAGTCAATAAAAGCTCACAAACTATTGATAACAAGGTGTTTTTGAGAAAAGTGGGAAGCTAGAAAATTATACAATTATTTAGGTGGCATAGGTTTTGCATTTAATTCTGAATATAAAGAATTAAGTTTTAATTTTAATTCTAAAAGGTTTTATAAAGAATGTCTATAGCAATAATAAGTTGGATTTTATTTGGATTAGCTGTTGGAACGATCGCAAAATTTCTTACGCCGGAAGCAGATGGTGGAACTTTTATGATGACATCATTACTCGGTGTTGGCGGAGCATTTGTCGGCGGATTCATAGCAATTGTCTTTGGTTTTGATATTAACAATGCAGGTGGGGCAGGTTTTTTTACGAGTCTTATAATGGCTGTGATTGGTGCGGTTATGTTGCTTGTTTTGTACAGATTGGGGACTGAATGGTCTTTAGATACATAGATTTTAACGGCTTTTATGTAATAAAAAGGAATCAGCCGAAACAATTATCGGGCTGATTCTTTCGGTTTAAAACAGTTCAAATTTAATTGTCAAATATTTTTTGGGGTTTTGACGAAAATCATATATTAATTTTGTGCTTTCGCTGGAAAGTTGATTGACATTTGATAAAGTCTGATTCGCATTATTGTAAAGAGTTTCATCAGTCAGTAATTTTCCGAGTGTTCCTTTTCCACTTTGAGCATCGTTGATAATTGAGTCAAATTTTGCAGTCAAACCGTTTACACGGTTAACGGCGATTCGTGCTTCTTCGTAAAGTTGTTCATCCTTTAATAATTTTCCTGCCGTTCCTTTTCCTTCATTTAATTCTCTGGCAATTGCCTCAAATTCGCTTGAAATATTATCAAGCCGTTTTATTGTCGGTTTAAAGTCGTTGAGTGTTTTACGAACATCTTTGATTGTCGCTTCGGTTTCATTGTAAATTGAATCATCAGATAAAAATTTCCCGGCAGTTCCTCTGCCGTTTCTTAAATCAGTCGAAATTTGCTCCAATTGTGTAACTGTTTGATTTAAATTGTTGTAAAGTTCGGGATCGTTGAGCAATTTCCCGGCAGTTCCATCGCCGGATTTTACACGATCAATGACATTTTGAATTTTCAGCATCGAAATTTTTGCTTCACCAAGGGTGGAATCCAAAGTTCTGTAAAGATCATCATTATTAATAATTTGTCCTAAAGTTCCTTCGCCCTGATTTGCTTTATTTAGAATTTCATTAGTCGGGATGGCAAGTTTGTTAATTTGCTGTAAAAGCTCATTACCCGTTTGGGTCAGTTGATTAATGGAAATTGAAGTGCTGGAATCAAGCACGTGATTTGCGGAAACAGCAGAACCTTCGGGAGTTCCCGGAGTTATGTTAATTATTTTGTCATTTGCCAAAACGCTTGTGGCGATAAGCTGAGCGGTTGAGTCGGTGCGGATTCTTTGGCTGATCGGTTTACCGTCGAGCATTGAATCAACGCTCATAATGGCTTCGATTTTTGCATCTTCGGGATTGTCCGGCGGCAAAAGTTTTATTTCGTCCACTTTTCCGATAGGAACTCCGGCAAATTGAACTTGAGCTCCTTCACGTAATCCGTCGGCACTGCTGAATCTCGCCCGAAGTTTTAATTTATCGGCAAACGGATTAATTTCCCCGGTTGAGTTTATAATTAAAAATCCTAAAATAACCAATCCGACAAGCACGAAAATTCCTACTTTTAATTGACTAAATCCGGTATTTTTTTGACTTTTTGGCATAATTTAATTTTCGGTCGTTAAATTTTTGTAAGGCATTTAGAAAATTACAAAAGTTTTAAAAAATAAACTTGAAATCATTATACATTATTTTCCTTTCAGGAACTTCTGTATATATGGGTCTTTGTTCGCTCGGAGTTCTTCATCTTTTCCTTCAAAAATAATTTTACCTTCGTAAATCATAATTATTTCCGTATTTATCAGACAAAGTTTTTCGCCTTCTTCCTCAAAAACGATTTTACCTTCATCATTGTGAATTGCATATTCACCCGATAGATATTCCAGATTTTTCATCTCGTGAGTTACGAATATCGAAGAAACGTCCTGAATATCGCGTAATTTTATGGCTAATTCACAAATAGTTCTGGCAGTCGGCGGATCAAGTCCGGCGGTTGGTTCGTCAAATAAAACAATATTCGGAGTTCCGACCAAAGCTCTGGCGATTCCAACACGGCGACGCATTCCGCCGGAAAGTTCCGAAGGCATTTTATCAATCGCATCGTCCAAATCTACAAAACTCAGCATATTTTTGACTTCTTCTTCCGCAAATTCCTCACTGACACCTCTTTCGTGAAGCCTGTAAGCAACATTGTCGTAAACTGATAAAGAGTCGAATAACGCACCTTCCTGAAAAACCATTCCGATATTTTCTCTGACCTTCATCATCTGAGTTTCGGTAAAGAAAGTAATATCTTCACCGTTTATCAGAATTTCTCCATCGTCCGGTTTTAAAAGACCTAAAGTTAGACGGATGGTAGTGGATTTACCGCTGCCGCTTCTGCCTAAAATTATTTTTGTTTCACCGCGTCTGACTTTAAAACTAACTCCATCCAAGATAACTTTATCATCAAAAGACAAGCGAATATCTCTGAATTCAATCGCCGGGACGGCTCTGTCGGCACGGAAAAAAGACTGTCCGAATTCCGGCGAATCAGCGTTTGGAGATATTTCCGCTTCACCTGTATTTAAATCTTCCTGTTCTGAAGAAAACATAATTTAAATCTTTTCTTAAAAATATCCTTGAACACCGAGCAAATGCTGTAACCCTCTTGATAAGAAAAAGTCTGAAATAATAACGACAATGGATGAAGCCACAACTGCATTTGTAGTTGAAAGCCCGACTCCGACAGTTCCGCCTGTAGTGCTGAGTCCTTTGTAACAGGCGATACTGCCGATAATCAACCCGAATACAAGTGGTTTTATAATTCCTCCGATAATATCCTGAATGGTGATACCGGACTGCACCGAATTTAAGAATGTATTAAAATCAAGTCCGAAAATACCACTTGCAACTGCTCCGCCGCCTAAAATACCGAATATATCAGCCGCAACCGTTAATAAAGGAAGCATTAAAATCAAAGCAAGTATTCGCGGAGTAACTAATTTACGATATGGATCAGTTCCTAAAGCCCGCATTGCATCAATTTGCTGTGAAACTATCATTGAACCGAGTTCAGCCGAAATTGCCGAACCGATTCTGCCCGAAACCATTAGAGCTGATAAAACCGGACCGAGTTCACGGATTAAGGTAAATGCCACAAGTTGACCTGTTTGTGCCTGTCCGCCGAAATCTTGGAGCGACGGGTAAGTTTGAATTGTCAAAACCCCGCCTGTAAAAAATCCTGTCAAAATAATTATCGGCAGAGAACCGACACCAATTGAATCCATTTGCTTGATGGTTTCACCGAAATAAAAAGGTCGCTTAAAAAGTCCCATAAATGCTTGAGAAATAAGTAATGTTATTTCCTGCAATTCATATAGAAATTTTTTAAGTGGATTCATAGGTAAGCTATATTAAAAAGACAACAAAGTATTTTTTGCACTTTGATTAAATATATTAAATTTTAGTTGGAATATTAAGATTTAATTTATATCTTTTATTAAGATTACAATAGAAATGCCGAAAACAACAACAGAAAAGCCGACCTTTTTAGCCGGCTTTTCTATAGAATTAGTAAATCAGGTGTTTGAAAGTTTAATGAGGTTTTAGAATTTATTAACTTAAGGGTTTCGGCTTCGTCTGGGATTTGGGCGATTTGGATTGCGGTTTCTTCGCATTTGACGTTGATTTTTACGTTCGGCAAAGTTTTTGCGGATTTCTCGGAATTTTACAAGTTGTTCAGGTGTCAGAACCTTTCGGACAGCTAATTCGGATTGAATCCGCAATTTCAGCATTTCCGATTGTGCTTCATTAACTATTCGCAGGTTTGTTTGAATTTCCGCTTCATCAGCAGATTCGGCGTAAACCGATTCGTCGAGTTTTTGCAAAGCAGTTTTAAGACGTTCCGCAGCAGTTTGTCTTAGTGATCGAATATTTTGATTTATAAGCCTGATTTGCTGAATCTGATTTTGATTCAAACCTAATTCTCTGAGCAAACTAATACGACCTTGCGGATGCTCAAAACCATTTGACGACGGCAGATTTCCGTCGTCCACTTGTGCAGATACAAAACATACACATAAAAGTGTAATTAAAAATATAAAAACGGAATTTAACTTTTTCATCTTTTTTTGTCTCAACTAATTAATCATCCGAACCAATTTCATCAAAAATATCACTTAAACGTATTTCAAAATCATTTGTATCTTCAACCGCAAATTCCGTTAAACTGGGTTTTTGCTCGACCAGAATCGGAATCTTTTGTTGCGGGTTAGGTATATTCGGCTTTAATTTTCTATTTTTATTATCTGCCGTAATAGTTGAACTTTTCTTTTGTTCAACATTTTTTACTGCATTGCGGCTGTTTACAAATTCTTTTTTGCGAATTGGTTTTTCAACCGAAGTCAAAACAGATTCGTTTTGTTCGACTATATTTTTGTCTGATGGTTGAATTTCGGGTTCTTTATCACCAATTGCGGCTTTTTCAGAAGATAAAATCTGTTCTTTTGTTTTCTTATCTTTCGCAGTAATATTTTCTTCCTTGGTTTTATTTGCTGTTTCTATGGATTGGTTATATTGCAATGAATTAAAAATAAACCAACCCAATCCGAAAAGAATAGCAATCGCCGCAAAACCCGTTGCGGTTTTTATAAACGATGGAGATAGGAAATTATTAAATCTATCCAACCAACTCGTATTTTGCTCGTTTATTAAAGGCAACTGTTTTGAATTGTGATTTTGCTCAAATTCAATTTCAATTTTGGGAGTCGGTAAATTACTAAATTCCAATCCCTTCCAATCCTGAATCATTGAACGAACAAAGCCGATTCCCGCAAGTTCATCAGCACAATTGGTGCAGTGTGCGAGGTGATCTTCAAAAGTCTTCTTATCCGAACCATCAAAATCATCATAAAGATAAGAAACTATCTCTTCGCTGAAATTACAACCTGGATTATTTTTTCTGTTATAGAACATAATTATTCACCAAATATCTAAACTATTTCAAAAGATGATTTTTCCAATTTCATACGCAATTGTTTCAAAGCAGTATAAAGTCGGCTTTTGACCGTACTTAAAGGCATATCGGTTGCGTCGGAGATTTCCTGAAATGTCATATCTTCAAATTCTTTCATCACAATAACTTGCTTCAAATCTTCTGGAAGCGAATTAACTGCTTGCCGAATTGCCTGTAATCTTTCGGTTTGTTCGGCAAGATTGGAAGGCATTTTATTTTTTGGGGCAGCAAAAACCTTCTGTTCGGCGGAATCGCTTTCGTCCAGAAAATTTTCCGAACGGGTTTTTTCACGCCGCTTTTTTGTCAAACACTGATTTACCGCAATCCGGTGGAGCCACGAAGAAACTTTCGCATCACCGCGAAATTTGCTCAGATTTTTGTAAGCCGCGATAAAAGTTTCCTGAGCCGCATCCTTTGCCTCGTCTTCACGATTGAGCATACCGAAACAGAGAGCAAAAATTTTTCGCTCCCATCTCGTTACAATTTCGCCGAAAGCATTAGGGTTTTCACTTACCGCCAACTCGACAATTTGCTCATCCGTTAAATCCGTCACCATAAATCTCTATGCTAATAAAATTGCTAGAGAAAATTAAACAAAAAAATAAATTTTCAAACACGGCTTACAATTGTTAGACGCTCAAGTGTTAATAAAAGTTGAAAAAACTGATAAATTCCGAAATTAAAAGTTTAATCGAAAGAATCAAATAAAAAAAGGCATTTAAAATAATGCCTAAATATGCAATCAAAAAATTTTATAGGACGTGCAGGGATCGAACCTGCGACCCATTGATTAAGAGTCAATTGCTCTACCGACTGAGCTAACGTCCCGAATATAGACAAGAATTATACAATATAAAAGCAATTTACCAAATACATTTGAAAATCTGTTTACTACTGAATGTTGATAATTTGGAAAAGACCGATAAATAAGCGAAAATAAAAGAGATGAAAGAATGTGCCAAATGCGGAGCTTGTTACGGTGATGATGTTGAATTGTGTCCGCAGGATCAAACAAAAGTTCGCCTGAGTTTGCCCGGCGATCAATTGTTAGCCGATAGATATTGGCTTGAAAGACGCTTAGGTCGCGGTGTGATGGGGCAGGTTTATTTGGCGGAAGACAGAAATTTAGGGACGCGAAAAGTTGCGGTAAAAACGGTTCGGCAAGATATATTAAATAGCGATGATTTACAGGAAGGCGAAGCGTTGGCACGATTTGAACGAGAAGCAATGTCCGCTGCTTCGATTCGGCATCCGCATATTGTTGATGTAACGGATTTTGGCGAATCGGAAGACGGCGTATTTTTTCTCGTAATGGAATATGTCGAGGGCGAATCTTTGCACAGGCTTTTGCGTCGGGAAGGAACGCTTCCGATAAAACGTGGAGTTAAAATTTTAAGACAGATCGCCGACGGAGTTGATGCCGCTCACGAAGAGGGAATTCTGCACAGGGATCTAAAACCCGCAAATATTTTTATAATGCAGAACAAAAGTAATTCTGACGGATTTATTAAAGTCGGAGATTTCGGATTGGCGAAAATTGTCAATCAAACCGTTACCGATACAAATTCGGATACCACGCCATCATCACGCGGAATTATCGGAACGCCCGAATTTATGTCGCCGGAGCAGATGCAGCCCGAACTAGGCGTAGATGTTCGGGCGGATGTTTATGCACTCGGCACAATTGCTTATTTAATGTTTGCAGGTCGCACGCCTTTTACGGGTGATCTGATGGAGCTGGTGATGCAGAAAGTTGTCAAAGAAACACCGCCGCTTTCAGAATTTCGTCCTGATATACCGAAAAAAGTTGAAGAAGTTATAATGAGTTCTTTGGAGCGTGAACCGGACAAAAGGGTTTCAACAGTTGCCGAATGGATTAAAAATCTTGAAAGAGCGGTTGAAAATATTACTGAAGAAAATACTGCGGGAACTGCCAAAGTTACAATACTTGCTCCGATTGGGGCGGAGGTTTACGTCAATGACGAGAGAAAGGGAAGTATTGGAAGTTCGGGGCGTTTAATTCTAACAACTGTGCCAGCCGGTCAGCACATTTTGAGAGTCGCAAAATCCGGTGAAAAAGATGATGAACGGGTTATTGAAGTCAGAGAAGGCGGCGAAGAACAACTTATTCAAGCCAACCTCAGACCAAAAAAAGCAATAACCGAAAGCAGTCCTTCGACTTCACAAGGCAGCGGAAGCGGTGGGGCTCAAAGTTCCTTGATGCCCGGAATAGTTATCTGTAACAAATGCGGTTCGCGTTTTGCCGAAGGTGTTCAGTATTGCGGACGTTGCGGAAAAAATTCTTTTTCATTAGTCAGTATCGGAGAAACGTCAGAGGAAAACGCCTGTCCGAGATGTTCGACAATATTACTTCCAAACTCCAAATTCTGCGGACGCTGCGGACTCGACATAAACAAAACCGCTGCTGCCAATGTTCATCATAAAGAGGGTGGATTAAATATTCATAAAATACAAAATGTAATTCACTTTGATCAAAAAACCTGCCTTCGCTGCAATTCAAAATACCCGGGAAATGTTAAATTTTGCGGACGATGCGGAATTGAAATGATCTGATTTTGATTTTTATAAGATTTTGCGTATTGGAAAAATTCATTTACTATTTATATTTGTAGTTAAAACCAAATTACTTTTTTAAGATTATAAATTAAGAAATTACTGCTCAAAATATGAAATACTGCCCGAAATGCAATGAAACCTACAAGGATGAATACTTGAATTTTTGTTTAAATGACGGTGAATTGCTGAACGAAATGGGGGGCGACGATGCTCCGCCGACGGTTATGTTCAATCAAACAAGGGTTACAAATGAGAAAAATTGGAGTGATCAGAATACGAATTTTTCCGATTTTAATCAGCCGAATCAGCAAATCTACCAACAACCTTTTACAAATCCAAGTCCAATGCCATTGGCGTTTGAGCAAAATAAAACTCTGCCGACTGTTTCTTTAGTTCTGGGAATTATCAGTTTATTTTGCTGTTACGGCGGAGTATTTACAGGATTAATAGCAATGGTATTGGGATTTATGGGAATGAAAAACGCCAATAGCAATCCTGAAATCTATGGTGGCAAGCAAATGGCAATAATCGGTATGATTTTGGGAGGACTTAGTTTTATTTTAGCATTTATATTTATTTTTCTTGGTATCTTAGGACAAATTTTTAAGTAAATTAAAATTCGTTATTTTCGGACTACCCCGCAGCAAGCTGACGGGGCATTCGCCCGAAAATTAGTCGGTCAAAGCACCGACTACCACGAATTTTCTAAGAACAAAGAACTGTCGCCCTTTCA
>JALZKH010000067.1 GCA_030859345.1 Acidobacteriota bacterium
GCATTATCTTGGCACTCTAACTTTTAAAATCTTCGGCACAATTTCAAAAGTTGCGGGTAACTTTCCCGGAAGTTCGCCGTCGGTTTCGATGTTTATAATTGCATTTTCATCAAACGCACGAACTTCGATTTTTTTAACCAAAGTGCTTTTAACTTCGGGTAATGCAAGGTGTGAACCGTTATAAAGTTTGTAGCCGTTGAGTAAAATTCTCGCAGTATTTATATCGCCGATATTTACCAGATCAAAAAATCCGTCATTTAGTTTTGCGTCGGGAGCGATTTTCATACCGCCGCCAAAAAATCTTGCATTGCAGACGCAGAAGTTTATTGTGTTGAGAATTTTTTCTTCCTTGCCGTCAATACTTACTCGAATCGTTTTAAATTCAGTGTCGAGAATTTCCTGTAAGGTCGAGAGTGCAAATTTTGTTTTGCCGCGAATAACTTCACTCGGAATCCATTGAAATTCGCCTTTTTGTTTAACGCGGCTGTTGATTGAAGCACTCAAGCCAAATGACGCGACGTTTAAAAAATAACGCGAAACTTCCACATTTTCGTGGTTCAAAAAGGTAATTCGTCCAACATCTATAAGTTTTGTTACGCCTGTTTTTAATTCCTTTGCGGCTTCCCGCGGACTCGAGGAAATCCCCAGACTCCGCCGAAAATCTCCGCCCGTTCCCGCCGGTATTATTCCTAACTCGACATCTTCGCCTGTTTGCAAAATCCCGTTGGCAACTTCGTTGATCGTGCCATCACCGCCGCAAGCGATGATAAATTTTCTGCCTGATTCAATAAATTTTTTGGTTAATTCCGTTCCATCGCCCTGCCTTTTCGTGAGTGCAACCCGGTAAGCACCAAAATGCGAACGCAAATCAGAAGCGATCTGCGACCAGCGGTTTCGCGTTGAACCACCCGCCGAATTCGGATTGACGATAACAATCGGTAAATTCGGACTGCCGTCAAGGTCTAAAAATTTCTTGGTTGTTTCTGACAAAATTTGCTATGTCCTTTATTTTGCTGAATTCATCGAGTTTATCATTTGCCTCGACACTTGTATAAAAATCTTTACCGTCATTGATAAAAACTTCATTGCCTTGAACATCTCCCGATTTCGCCCCGCACTTTCCGGCGACGATTATATCTTTTAAGCTGTCATTATTTAAATCTTCAAACGCCACCGCTTCGACCCAGCAAGTTGCACTATCGGGATTATAACGACTGCTGAATTGATAAATGCGTTTACCGTTTTTGTATATGTAAATTTCCGAACCGAGCGGTGGATCATCGTATTCGGGATTATGTTCGGTTACAAAACAAGAACCTTCAAACGGCTTGAAATCAATCGGGAAGGTCTGGCTTTTCAAAACCCGATTGTCGCCCGTATCAATATTTTCACAATCTTTTTTTGAAGGAGTTTTTACATTGCCGGTTTTGGGTGCTTCAGAAACGGTGGATTCATTGGTCAAAAAAGCTCCCTTAGTATTTCCGACAGTTTCCGGTCGTTTTTGATTAGCCGGTGCCGGATTATTGGTATCGGCTTGTTCATTGGTGGAACAGGCGTTTGCAAAAGCTGTCAGACATAATAAAAGTGGAATAAGTAGATTTTTCATATTTTAACCTTAAAATAGATCAAATTTAATTTAATCGGGTGACAAAATTTTCTCTGTCTTTTTCACCGAGTTCGCCGATTTTTTCCATCAGAAAGTCGGCAATTTTTTTGTGCGTACGAAGGGAATTTCTTTGATCGTAAAATTCCGACAGATCAATTTCCTCGCCAAACCAGACGCGGATTTTTTCGCCGCCCGTCCAATTTCCCATAATTTGTTTCAGCAGATCGTTTCCCAAACCGGTAATAAAAATGGGAATCACCTGCGGTTTTGCTTCCATAATTACTTTTCCGACTCCGGGTTGAGCAGGAACGAATTCGTATGGATCGCTGAAATTGCGTTTTCCTTCAGGATGAAATCCGATCATATTTGCTTTGCCTTCCGAACAAATCTGGATCAAACGCCGCATCGAATATTTATCGAATTCACGCTTCTGTGCTTCTTTGGATTCACGAAAAAACGGCGGATACATAGACCACCAACCCATCATAAGATTTACAAACCAACCCAGCGGATTATTATAAAAAAACTTTCCACGAACCGGAAAAAAGAGCTTTATGGGGCGTTTTGTCTGCCGGAAAATAACGCTTGAAACGACATACATATCAAAAAATGAACGATGATTTGCAACCAGCAGAAGCGGACGGCTTGAATCGGAATTTTCGACGTTTTCGATCCCGTAAACATTCATCAGATTATAGGTCGCAATTTTTATCCAAAGCGAACCGATATGCCGCTGGCAAAAAGTCCAGAATCTTTTCCAACGTCCGAGATTCATCCGGTGCGTCAGCTTAAAACCGATCCTTTCCGTAGTATTTAGAACAGAGATTTCTTCTGCATCGGGAACAAAAATCTCCGGTTGCTGATTATTAATTTTTTGTGGAGCATTATCCATCAGGGAAATTTTACAATGAATCAAATTTCAAAGACAATCGGCGGATTATTTGGTTGATACGATTCGTCACAATTTGAAGCGTTAATAAATTTTACTCCGAATCTTTCGGCTTGTCCGTAACCGCAATGAATATGCCCGAAAATATGTAGTTTTAATTTATGGTTTGATAATTCTTCAACCTTTTTGATCAATTCTTCACAACCGGTATTCTCAATCCAATCTTCTCCGCGGGGAACTTCATCAAGAATGCCGTTCGGCGGTCCGTGCGTAATCAGAATATCGGTATCGGCAGGAATAAGCTGCCATTTTTCCGCGAGTTTATTACCGCGATTTAAATTAAACGCCCAATCATAAAATCGCGGCTGCCAGGGACTACCGTAAATTTTTAATCCTTCAATGTTTATCGAAGAATCCTGTAAATATTTGATGCCGAAATTCGCTGTTAAAAGTTTGGCGAATCGGCTATTTGTTTCAAACAGCCAATCGTGATTTCCGGCAACAAAGATTTTATGTTTATGCGGCAGGGAAGAATACCAAACCAGAAACTTTTCAACCTCAAATTGAGTTCCTGTAATGGTTGCATCACCCGAATGAATTAAAACATCGCCATCGGGAACATCAATTTGCTCATTGCAATTATGCGTGTCGGAAAGACAAACAATTTTCATAAAACACGGATAGAAAACTTCAGTAAAAATGCTGAAAAAATTAACTTTGATAAACTCTCGAAACAAATTTGCCGCTTAAAAATTCCTTCGGTTCAATATCGCTTTGCATTATCACGCCCTTATATTTATTGGTTGCAAGCATATCCGCACATTCTATTAAGGGAACAGCCGTCGTTATTTGAATCGCTCTTAAATAATGCCCGTTGATTTCTAAAGGCTTGATATGAAAGGCTTTTTCAACCATTCTGCGTCTTCCGTTCAAGTCAAAACCTTCGACGGAAGAATGCACGATCACAAAATCTTCTTCAACCGATGGAATTTCTTCAAGCATTACGTCTTCCAGATTTTGCGGCAGATTTTCGTCAAACGGAAGTTTTTTGATAATGCTTTCGACCCATTTGTAATGTCCGGGATGACGAAGCGTTTTATAATCGAGATTTTTCGCCTTTTCCATAAAAAACTTCGGCAGATTTGCCGCACCGCCCGAAGTCAGATCGGCTTCGTAAGCGTAACCGTTAATAATGATTTTTTCGCGTTCCGATAAAGCGGGAAGCTGAACTCTTTTGTGATCTCGAATGACTCTTGCAGTTTTGACATATTCCGTTGCCACACCGATTGGCGACCACGTAAAGCCGTAAAAATGCGGTGCGTGGGCGTGAGTTGACAAAGCCCCGACCTTCATTCCGATTCGCTCAACATTTTCATTCCCGTGTTTTTCAACAAATTCATTATAAAGCGACATCGCCAAAACATTTATAAATCCCGGAGCAAGCCCCGTTTGTACGACAAAACCCGTGTCGGCATCTTTCGCAATTTCAACAACCGCGTCTGTTTCAGCGACATATTCGGTTAAATTTGCGTAGTGCATTTTAAAATCCTTCGCAAATTGAGCCATCCGCGGAGCTTGACTTCCCGGCGAACAATCAAGCAGAATCGAACACGCTTCAAAAGCTGATTTCATCGCATCATTAATGCTATCCTTTGCCATCAGAACTTTCTCAACATTGCTTGTTTGCTGCGACAAATACGTTACGAATTGTTTCGCTTTATGCAGATTATCTTCTGAAATGTCGCCCAGATAAACATCAACATTACCACTTGACCATTCACGCAAAAGAATAGCAACCGCTTCTCCGATTCCGCCCGAACCGGCGATAAAAATTTTATGTGTCATAAATTTTATAAATTTTTAAAATAAAGATTGGTTTTCAACAAAAAATACTATAATAAAAAAAAGACTTTGCTAAATTGGCAAAGTCTTTTTTCTCAAAAATTCTTTTACAATTTATAATTTTATTCTTCATCAGATTCCGTTTCAGCTAAGTCTTCAGCAACTTCCTTACGAAGTCTGCCAGCCTTAATATTATAATCGCCTTGTTCCTGAGCCGTAGTATTTGCGGTTAAAATTCCGCCGATTTTTTCTATTTCGCCTAAAATTATCTGTCCCGTTGCACTGATATTTTCTTCATTCAGATCAATTGTTTCTTCTTCCTCTTTTTCGATGGCTTTTTTAAGTTCTTCGCTCATATTCGTTGTCCTCTTGCAAAATTTGTAGTGAAATAATTATAGCAAAAAAACCAAATTATTGTTTTAAGAGTTTATTAATTTTGTTCAGATTTTTGCTCAACATTCATTTATAGAATATGATTCCTAAGTAAATATAATGATCAAAGTTACTAATCTTTCCTATACTTATCCAAAATCTTCTGACATAACGCTGAAAAACTTGAATTTTGAAATTGATCGGGGTGAAATCTTTGGTTTCTTAGGACCTTCGGGAGCGGGAAAAAGCACAACACAAAAAGTTTTGTATAAAATTCTCAATAATTTTGAAGGTGAAATTTCTGTAAATGATAAATCTTTGAAAAATTGGGGAAAAGAATATTTTGAACGCATCGGAGTTGGTTTTGAACTGCCGAATCATTATTTGAAACTTACCGCAAAAGAGAATCTCGAACTTTTCGCTTCATTTTATAAACAGGAAAATCTGCAAGGTTTCGACCAACTTTTTGCCATTGTCGGACTCGAAGACAGCATCAATAAACGAGTTGAAGAATATTCAAAGGGAATGAAAATGCGTTTGAATTTTATCCGTTCGATTATGCACGATCCCGACATACTTTTTTTTGACGAACCGACCGCCGGACTTGATCCGATCAACGCACAGAAAATAAAACGGCATATACAAAAATTAAAAGATCAGGGCAAGACAATTTTTGTAACAACGCACGATATGGCAACGGCAGACGAACTTTGCGACCGTGTGTCATTTATCGTTGACGGCGAAATTCGTTTAACGGAAAAACCCGTGATTTTGAAAAATAAATATGGCAAACATACCGTAAAAGTTGATTTACAAAATCAACGATCAGCGGAATTTCCAGTTGAGAATTTGGGAAATAATCCGAAGTTTCTGGAGTTTATAAAACAAGATGAAATATTGAAAATCAATTCACAGGAAGCGACGTTAGAAGAAGTTTTTATCAAAATTACGGGAACAAAATTATAAGAATGAGAGAACTTTTCAAACAGATAAAATGGCAATTTCTGATCTTTCAGAGAAACAATCTGATCACGATGATTGTTGGAATAACCGCATTTTATATGTTCGTCATTTATTTTCTGAAAGACTTGGGAAACATCGAAAAATTCACCACGCTTTTGATTTTCAATGAGCCGACAATGATTGGATTTATCTTTATCGGTCTGGCAATAATTCTGGAAAAAGATCAGGAAGTTCTGTCCGCACTTTTTATCACGCCGGTTAATCATCATTTCTATCTTATTTCCCGAATATTAACGCTTTCATTAATTAGTATGATCTGTGCTTTGGGAATGGTTTTGATGGCAAAAGGAACTTCGTTTAATTTGATACATTTTTCAATCGGAGTATTTTCAAGTTGCGTTATTTTCAGCTTTATCGGGATATATGTCGTCAGTTTCACGACCGAAATTCTGCATTTCATATTGCGTTCAATTCCCTTAATAGTTTTGATGAGTCTGCCGTTTTTTAATTATTTTGACTTTACCGATTTGTTTATTTTCAAACTTTTTCCGGTGCAGGGAAGTTTGTATCTGATAGATAATTCCTACAGCAATTCACCGAATATTTCAGAGCTGATCTTTGGTTACATTTCAATCGCTATTTGGATTCCGTTACTTTATTGGCTTGTCTATCGAACTTTTAAATCAAAATTGGTGAACGAATAAAAATATGGAAAAACTAATCAAAGTCGCCATTAATGATTTCAAACTCGTCTTCCGAGACAAATCTCTGCGTTTTTTCTTTATTTTTCCGATATTAAATTTATTGGTTGTTCGCTACGGTTTCCCTTTTGTTATAAAAAGTTTTCCTGTTTTGAAAGATTACATCCCGATTATTTTGATGGCGGTAACGATGCAAGGTTCAATGATTTTCGGGTTTATCTATTCGATGGTTTTGATTGATGAAAAAGATACTCGTGTCGCAAAGGTTTATGGAATTCTGCCTATTTCAAAATTCTGGTTTGTAATTTTCCGCTTAATCGCACCTTTTTTATTTTCCACGCTTGCGACATTCTTAATACTCATCGTTCAACCTTTTTACGGATTATCAATTATCACAAACATATTTTATTCCGCATTAACAGGGCTAGTCGCACCGATGATGGTTTTGTTTGTGGCGATGATGTCGAAAAACAAGATCGAAGCAATGACTTGGCAGAAACTTTTTAACCTGCCTGTTTCTCTGCCGCTTCTGGCATTTTTTGTTCCCGTGACATTTTCAATTTTTTTCACAATTCTCCCGACACATTGGGCTTATCAGGGTTTTAACAATTTAATAAATGGCGAAGATTTTGCAATTTATCTTGTAGTTGGATTTGCTTACAGCTTTTTCCTGATTTATTTAATGGCTCAAAAATTCTCAAAAACTCATTTTAAATAATTCACTACACGAATTCACGTTAATATAAACACGCAATAATTATAAGCATAATAACAAGAGTAGAAAAAAAAGCACGTATATGATTTAAAACCCCCCCAACAACCTTCATAATTTTCACGTGCCTCGGCGTTAAAGTAGCAGAAATTACCAATAATAGGTTTGAGATTGTAAACATTGATTATCTCTCAAAAAAATCTTCTGGAAGATACTCGCCATAAGTCCGAAAATACAAACGCTTTTTCACTTCTTCATCCGACAAATCCTTCGGCAGGGAAGCCAGAAACAATTCACGCGAATTCATAAACATCTCGCAAGCCATTGCAATCCGCTGATTCGGAGTCATTTTCATCATCAACTCGCGTTGTATCTTTTCAATTTCGGGTGTTGTGTCTTTCATTCTTTAATTTCATTTAAGCATTTTTGAAATGAATCGGTTATTCCTAGTTCTTCCGTCCATTTTTTAGCATATTCAATATCAAATCCAGCTTGCATCAAATTTTTTATATCTTTGAACTGCATTTCCGAATGAGTATCTTTTGCCCACCAGAGTTTTGAGAGAATCAAATCTTCTTTGCTGATAACCCAAACATCTTCGCCGTAATAATCCGTTTTTTCTCGTCGCTCAAAGGCACTTTTTTGAAAATTATTCGACTTTCTTACAATACAATCAACCTTAAAAGCAGTTTCAATATGAATCACATTAAACATTCGCCCGCCTTGAAACGCACGACCAACAGCATTATGCGGAACATAATAATCCGACTCAAGAGCATTGATAAAATCCGCTTTGTCCAACGAATCCGAAAGTTCCAAAATTATGTCAATATCCGCTGTCTGCCGAAACACCGTATAACGAATCATCGCCATCGAACCAGTCAGCATATATCGAATGCCAAGCGGTTCAATCCGCCCGACAAAATCGTGCAAAACTCTGGTTGGGACATAATCTTTAGTTAGCATAATCCAATATTACTTTATTTCGGTTATTTTCATAAATTGATTTTCATAATCCATTCGATACAGAAGTTTGTGTTTTTGAGAATATTTGTGTGAAGTTAAATTTGAATCTTTATAAATTTCTTTTCCGTTACTGTCTGTAATTAATAGTCCGCTTTGTTTATTTAATCCAATAAAATGTTTTGAAGAAGAATCAAAAAACAATTCGCCTTCGACTGCTCCATAATCCGAAAAAGCAAAACCTTCAAACTCAATTCGCTTAATCATTTCATTTTTTAGAATATCGACAAAAATAATTTCTGAAGGATAAATTCCCTTAATTTCTTCATCTTCTTTTTTGTTATATCCAATTCCGAGAGTTGTATTATTAACCCAACATAAAGGTCTGTCCCAGTTATAACCATCAACTATTTCAAAATTAATTTTGGTGTTTGACATTTCAAACTCCTGAATAAATTTCTCCGTTTGATAAACGGTAATTATGTCGTATGGACTCCACACCCAACCGTTACTTGTGAAATGTTTTGCATCAGGCGACATTAACAAAGAACTATGAAAATAATCAAAGTAATTTGAACTTGTTTCGTAATCTACTATTCTTTCGGTTAAAATTTTGTCTGTTTCCAAATTGGTTATATCCAAACGATTCCAATCAGTTCCGTGAATTAAAAAAGTCTGATTATCGTTTTCATAAAAAGCTATTGGAAATGTGCAATGTTCAACGCAGTAATCCCCACGTTTTAACTCTTTTCTGAAATTAGGATTTTTAAGATTTAAGACTATGCCATTTTGCCCATATTTTTGAACAATACAGATATAATTTTGAAAACTTTGAATTGATAGCAACTCTTTTTTGTTACCTGTTGACTCAAAATAACTGAACAAATCCTCAGAATATTCAAGTGGAAAATCTAAGGTAGTTAATAAGTCAGATTCTTTAGTTTTTAAATTGAGTAGAAATATGTTCTTGCTTTTGCAAATAATCACTAATTCCAATTTTTCACGATTAGTGAACTCAGCAAAATTAATTTCTTCATTTTCAATTTTAAGTGAGATAACTTCTTTCATTTTTACTCCACATTAAAATACTTCGCATCTGGATGATGAAGAATTATTGTCACCGTTAATTGTTTCGCTTTAACTCATTTGCTAGGCGTAAAATTCTTTACGGTGAGCAACACGAATGATTGTGATTTCGAGTTTATTGTCATCAATGATATAGCCAATCCGCCAATCTCCAACACGAATTCGCCACACACCTTTTTCGCTTAAAACTTTGCGGCAACCGACGGGACACGGTTCTTCCGCCAAGTCCATAATATTTTTGACCACACGGTTTTTGGTTTGTCGTTCCAGCTTTTTAATGTCTTTTTCGGCACGTATGATGATGGATATTTTATACATCTATCTCACCGTCATTTCGCATTTCTTCTAAAATCTCGTTGAAATCGCGTTTCGGTTCGTCTTTGCTTTCGCGTGCAACTTCGCCGAGATGTAAGTCTTCAAGCATTTCCTCATAGTCTTCAATCGGCAAAATCACCGCCGTTTTTTGACCTTTAGAATCGGTTATGTATTGAACATTTTGCATAATTTTAATTTTAACCGAAATTATACAATTTTGAAATACTTCGCATCAGGATGATGAAGGATAATTGCTAACTTTTATCTTGTGTCATTTTTATGGAAAGAACCGATAGATTTCTTTTCTGGACAGGAAGCGAATAAAAATTATCGTGTCGCTTTCCATTTTCAAGCCGACACGATATTGACCGATTCTGATGCGAAAATGAGAATCGCTTCCTTTTAATTTTTTGAAATTGTGGATTTGATGTGGAGCGTCTGAGTCTTCGACATTTTCTATTGCTTTACGAATCCTCGCCAAGAGTTTGGCGTTATTGATGTTTCGTAAATCCGTTTGGAAACTTTCCCGAAATTCCACTTTCAAGATTTTTGCTCCAAAACTTCAAAAACCTCGGCACGCGAAACTTCCGCAGAATTTTCACCTTCTTCAATAGCCTTTGCCAGAGCAATATCTTCGGTAATTTCACGAAACAGATCGCTGAACAAATCCTTTCGTTCTTCAAGTGTTTCAATTATCGCCGTTTTGAAGAGTTCTTTTATTTTATCTTCATTTTCTAAAACTGTGTCCATAACATAAAAATTATCTAACTTTGCCAGCAATAACGCAAGAAATTCCTATTGAATAACAAGCAAACTTTTCTCTCTATCCGCCGCAAACGCCAAACTCGCCGCAATATCTTCGTGCGTCAAATACGGAAAGTCTTCGAGAATTTCCACTTCCGCCATTCCCGATGCAAGATATTCCAGCACATCATAAACCGTAATTCGCATTCAGCGAATACAAGGTTTTCAGCCGCGTTTGTTTGGTTCGATTGTGATGATGTCTTTGTAATTCATAATTCTGATTATAACTCAATAACTGTTTGGTAACTAAATTTAATCGCCCATCCAACATTTCCAGCAACGATTTCATAGTTTTGCGAATACCAATGTTCTATTTCTTGCCATAAATCTTCATCTGTTTTATTCAAATCTTTTAAGTTTGAGATATTATGAAGGTCTTCAATATGAAAAACTAAGCGGTGCATTAATTCGTTTGTCCATTTCATACCTTCAACTTTGTCAGAATTGGACAAAGACTCATCTGACCAAATTCCACGATTTGAAACGGTTAAGTTGTGAGCAAAGAGAACATAAAATTTTCTCTTTTGCTCTAAACTTAAATCGCCAATAAGTTTTGGATAATCAAATTCTACTTCCATTATTCCACATTAAAATATTTTGCATCAGGATGATGAAGGATTATTGCCGACGTTGATTGTTCGGGGTCGAGCATATATTCGTCGGTTAGTTCGACTCCGATTCTTTCGGGTTTTAGTAATTCAAAAAGTTTTGCTTGGTCTTCGATGTTTGGGCAGGCGGGATAGCCGAAGCTGTAACGCGAGCCTTGGTAGCCTTGTTTAAAAAGTTTGGTCATTTCGGTTGCGTCTTTGTCGGCGATTCCGAGTTCTTCGCGGATGCGTTTGTGCCACATTTCGGCGAGGGCTTCGGCGGATTCTACCGACAGACCGTGGAACAAAAGGTATTCGGTGTAATCGTCGTTACGGAAGAGTTCGGCGGAATGTTCCGATGCACGCCGTCCCATTGTTACGAGGTGAAACGGCACGACATCAATTTTGCCCGATTCTTTTGACGCGAAGAAATCGGCAAGACAAAGGTTTTTGCTTCCGCGTTGTTCGAGCGGTTGACGCGGGAATGTGAAACGCAATCTTTCCGTTTTTTCGTCGTCTTCGTAAATGATCAGATCGTTACCTTCCGATTGGCACGGGTAATAGCCGTAAACCAATTTTGCTTCGAGCAATTTATTGGCGATGGCTTTGGCTTTGATCTCGGCGAATTTTGGAAGCACGGTTTCTTCGACGATCTTTTGATATTCTTCGGGCGATTTGCGACCTTGTTTGTATTGCCATTGACCTTTGAAAAGTGCGGTTTCATTTATAAACGCGAAGACTTTTGTTAGGTCTTTTATTTCGACAACTTTTGAACCGTAAAAAGGTGCGGTCGGTAAATTTTCAACGGGCTGAATGTCGGATTTTGTTGTGTGCGTCGTGTCGCCTGTTTGTCTGGCGGAAACTCTGGCGGCTTGTTTGCCGAGTTTTGCGTCCTCGCCGACTAAATCTTCTTCGTCAGTAACTGTCTGGATGCCATCGTTTTTTTCGTCCTGCGGACTCATTGCAGGCGAGTTGCCTGCGTTCCGACTATCGCCGCTTCCTGCGATTGCCGTTTTAACCTTTTCATCCTCTGTATCTCTGTGTCTCTGTGGTGAATCTTCTTTTTGCGTCAGTTCATCCATCGCATTTAAGCCATCGAAAGCATCACGAGCGTAAAATAATTTGCTGTTAAAAAGCGGAATCAAATCATTGTCAACATAACGGCGATTGAGTGCCGCACCGCCTAGAACGACGGGCGTTGAGATTTCACGCTCATTCATAATTTCGAGATTATCCCGCATTACGAGCGTGGATTTTACGAGCAGACCGCTCATTCCGATGGCATCGGCTTCGTGTTCGACGGCGGCATCGAGAATTGTGTCAACGTGCTGTTTGATGCCGAGATTTACTACCTTGTAGCCGTTGTTCGTTAAAATAATATCAACCAGATTTTTGCCGATGTCGTGAACATCGCCTTTGACCGTTGCGAGAACCATCACGCCTTTGTTTGATTCGCCTTCGACCTTGTCCATAAATGGTTCGAGGAATTTTACGGCGGCTTTCATCGCTTCCGCCGATTGCAAAACGAACGGCAATTGCATCTGCCCGCTTCCGAACAGTTCGCCGACGACCTTCATTCCGCCGAGTAGGTGAACATTGATAATGTCGAGTGCGGGATATTTTTTGAGTGCTTCATTTAAGCTGTCTTCCAAGCCGATCTTTTCGCCGTCAATGATGTGATATTTCAACTTTTCTTCGATCGAAAGGTTGGTCGTATCCTTTTTCATTGACTGCGTGGTTTTGCCTTGAAAAAGCGTCGTGAATTCGGTCAAAGGATCATAAGTGCAAATATCGCCCGGAACTCGGACACTCTTGTCCGAAGTTTCTTCATTTTTGAATTCAGTCGTGCGGACAGGAGTGTCCGCGTCCCGATTCGCACTACCAAACGCCCAATCCGAAGGTGTTTCACAGAGTCCTGCTTTTACGGGATTATTTTCGATGTATTGGAGCGTTTTCAAAAAATGTTCGTGATCTCTGATAAATCTGTCAAAATAATCAGGTTGCCAAACCGAACCGTTTGAACCATTTGCCTTATTAATTTTTCTCGCTGATATACCTTTGATTCTTTTTAGGATGTCGGAGAGACTATGTCCTTCAAACGGACGAAGTAATAGATGAACATGATTTGGCATAATCACCCAGCTAATGACCTTACAGCTTTTTTCATGCTCGTATTGAATAGTCTCTTCAACAATTTCAGCAATTGCAGGGTCTTTAAGAATGCACGATCCGATTCCCTGGTCAAGATATTTTTCCGAGCGTTCACGATATTCGTCAGAGTTTTCGGCAAGTTTGTCATTTTCGAGTTCCTGTCTTAGACGATTTAATACGTTCTGGGGAAGCGAATCTGCTAATCGAAAAGTGATGAATTGTGTAACATCGCCGTCGAAATGCGGGAGATAACCTCGTGAATGCCAGCCTTTTTTAGGAGTGTGGACAGGAGAGCGGACACTCCTGTCCGCTTTTTCTTTGCTTTCATTACGGACAGGAGTGTCCGTGTTCCAACGGCGTTTGTCGTAGATCAGTTCTCTGGCGACTTCGATTTCTTTATCTTCAAAACGATTAAGCGGCAGAATTTTTGAAGCGTTGACGATTGCCGAATTCATTCCCGCTTCGACGGCATCGTGCAGAAATACCGAATTCAAAACGACACGCGATGCGGGATTTAAGCCAAACGAAATATTTGAAACGCCCAAAATTATATTTGCTTCGGGCATTTCTTCTTTTATTTGCTTGATCGCCGCAATCGTTTTTGCCGCGTTTTCACGGTCTTCTTCGATTCCCGTCGAGATCGGCAAAGCGAGCGGATCAAAGAAAATATCGTGTGCTTCGATGCCGTAATTGACGACATCTTTATAAGCACGGCGGGCGATTCTCAATTTGTCTTCGGTCGTGCGAGCCATTCCTTCTTCGTCAATCAAACCGATAACAACAGCCGCACCGAAATCTTTGCAAAGGCTCAAAACTTTGTAAAAACGCTCTTCGCCATCTTCATAGTTGGTCGAATTCAAGATACATTTTCCGCCCGCATATTCGAGTCCCGCTTCCATTTTTTCCCATTCGGTCGAATCGAGCATCAGAGGGATTTTCACGTTTGTAACGAGCCGCGAAATGAGTTCTTTCATATCGGCAACACCGTCGCGTCCGACAAAATCCACGTTCACATCCAAAATATGTGCCCCTTCGCGTTCCTGTTCTTTCGCTAAGTTTACAAGTCCATCCCAATTTTCGTCATCGAGCAAATTCCGCATTTTACGCGAACCCGAAGCGTTAACTCTTTCGCCGACGATGAGAAATGAAGCGTCTTGCGAATAAGGCTGTCGGAAATAGATCGAAGATGCCGAAGGTGCAAGACTTGCGTTTCGCTCTTTCGGCGAAATTCTTTCAATTTCTTCGCGGAGCATTTTGATATGTTCGGGCGTAGTTCCGCAGCATCCGCCGACGATATTCACGCCGTAATCTTTGGCAAAGTGAACGACCTGCTTTGTAAAACTTTCGGGCGTTTCGTCATAATGCTGTTTGCCGTCTTTGACTTCGGGCAAACCCGCATTCGGCAAAACCGACACGGGAATTTCCGAATGTTCGCACAAATATTTGAGCGATTCCGCCATTTGCTTCGGACCCGTTCCGCAATTCATTCCGATAACGTCAATCGGAAATGGCTGCAAAGCCGTCAAAGCCGCACCGATCTCCGTCCCGTTGAGCATCGTCCCAAAAGTTTCAATCGTAACCTGCGTAATGACGGGAATCCGAACTTTTTCCTTTTCAAAAAATTCAAAAATCGCCGAAAGTGCTGCTTTGATCTGCAATAAATCCTGTGCCGTTTCGACAATAAACAAATCCGAACCGCCGTCATAAAGCCCGCGAACTTGCTCAACATAAGCCGCTTTCAAATCCGCAAAAGTAATATGCCCAAGCGTCGGCAATTTCGTCCCCGGACCAATCGAACCCGCCACAAAACGCGGTTTATCCTTCGTCGAATAATCATTCGCCAGACGCTTTGCCATCTCCGCCGCTTTTAGGTTGACATCGTAAGTCTTTTCAGCAATTCCAAACTCCTTCAAAACGACTTCCGAACCACCAAAACTATTTGTCTCGATCACATCGCAACCCGCCTCCAAAAAGTCTTTGTGGACAATCTCAATTGCTTCGGGTTTTGTATAAAGCAAATTCTCCGAGCAATTCTCAAACTCCTGCCCGCCCCAGTCTTCAACAGACAATTCCTGAGCCTGCAAACTGCTCCCCATCGCACCGTCAAAGACGACGATCTTTTCTTTTAATAAATCTAAAAAATTCTTCATATTAGTTTATAAACGTTGCTTTAGTATCCATTTTTTCACGAATTAAATTCCTAAAATCTTCCATCTGAGGTTCATCTCGGAAAGCTCGTTTAGGAATCACATAGAGAAAGTTTTTTTGAGGATAAAGTAGAAAATCTTCTTTTTGCTCTTGGATTTTTACAAAAGTTATCCAGCTAACTTTATGAGAGGAGGATGGCGAAATTGAATCAACACCATTTTCAGAAAAAGTAAACTCGGTTGCCTCTAATATGTCTTCCGTTGCTCTTGCCTGTTGTCTAACTTTAAAAATAATTACAATGGCGTATATTGGAAGATATACCGCAAAAATAATAATCATTAAAGAGAAAGCACTACCCTTATTGATAAAAATCTCCGCCATTGAACTTAGATATATTAGCCAGAGAACCGGCAAAACTACTAAAAGGAAGGCAATAGCGATAATAGTAAGTCGTTTAGCTTGAAGTCGATACAAGACACGCCGATAATCCGCAGTGGTATTTGTAAATTGAATTGTTATTTTCTTATTCAACATAATAAAAAACTCTGCACCAAACAAGCACAGAGTTTTCGTTAAAATTGATTTTATTAAACTCAAAGGCTGTTTAGCGGTTTATTTTTCGTGGTCGCAAGTCGCTGTAACTCACCACGTTTGAAATTATAAT
>JALZKH010000076.1 GCA_030859345.1 Acidobacteriota bacterium
AAACCGGATCGGGTGCTTCAAAGGAAGATTTTGAAAAAAGAATGAAGGAAGCCGGTTTAACTGAAGAAGCACTTCGTGAAAATCTCAAAAAGGAATTGGCGATCAAGAATCTTCTGGAAAAAGTTACGGGGACAATCGAACCACCGAGTAACAGTGAAATCGAAGCATTTTATAACGGCAACAAAGCCGCATTTGTCAAAAAACGCGGAGTTAAGTTAGCGGCAATTGTTGTTGATCCGACCAATAGCGGACAAGGCGACACGACAACGGATGAATCAAGTGTCAAACTAAAGGTTGAGGAAGTCCTTAAAAAACTTCAAGCCGGAGAAGATTTTTCCCAACTTGCATCGCAAGAAAGTGAAGACCCGAGCCGTTTGCAAAAAGGCGATTTAGGTTACATCACCGAAGAACAGATGCAGCAAACATTTTCTCCGCAGATTGCTTCGGCATTTATGAGCGATCAGTTTAAGGTCGGCAGTTTCACTCCGGCAATTCCCATCGCAGGGAAATTCTACATTTTTAAATTGCAGGACAGATTTGATAAAGATGAAGATTTAACGATTGAGAGTCCGGGTGTTCGTCAGCAAATTACCGACAATTTAGTTAATTCACGTAAACAATTATTGAGTGCTTCATATGCGGCGATGGCAATGAATGAGGCTAAAATTGTTAATTATCTAGCTCAAAAAGTTGTTGATAATCCAAATGAATTAAGCGGTGCCAGACCGGCGAGTCCGGTAGATGAAACAAAACCCGTGACAAATACAAATATGGATTCCAATGCAAATACGAACTCGGAAACCAACGCAAATGCGGCAAATTCGGAAAATGTTAATACAGAAACAAATGCGAATGCCAAAGCAAATGCAAATAAATAGAAGGAATTTGAAATTATTTTCTTTACATAAATTCACAGAGGCGGACTTATTCGCCTCTTTTTTGATGCGTTAAAATTTTAAACAAAAAATGTTATTTAAGTTAAACGACATATATAAATCCTATGGCGAAATAGAAATTTTAAGGGGTGTTTCATTTCAGGTAAATCCTTTTGAAAAAGTCGGCCTCGTCGGACGAAATGGAGCGGGAAAAACAACCGCCTTCCGCATAGTTACGGGTGAAGAATCTCCCGATTCGGGTGAAGTTTCAAGAGCTAAAGATTTAAAGATCGGTTTGCTCCAGCAGCACGTAGATTTTTCGGAAAAAGAAACCGTTCACACCGCCGCACTTTCTGCTTTTAAAGAACTTCACGACATCGAAGCCCGTATGCGTCAGCTTGAGATCAAAATGGCGGAAGACGCTTCAGAAGAAGTTTTAAATGAATATGCCGAATTGCAGATAAAATTTGAAACCGAAGGCGGTTTTGAATACACCGCCAAAGCCGAAGCGATACTTTTAGGATTAAATTTCGACAAGGAATCGTGGAGTTTGGAAACTGACAAACTCTCCGGCGGGCAAAAAAATCGTTTGGGAATGGTCAGACTTTTATTGTCGGACGCGGATATTCTTTTGCTCGACGAGCCGACCAACCACCTGGACGTGCAAACCGTCGAATGGCTCGAAGATTATTTGACGAATTACGATAAAGCATATGTCATAATCAGCCACGACCGATATTTTCTCGATAAAACCTGCACGAAAATCATCGAAATCGAAAACGGACTGGCTTACACTTATAAGGGAAATTATTCAAAATACGTCGTTGATTCCGAATTGCAAAAAGAGCAACGCCAACGCGAATACGAAAATCAGCAAGCCTACATCGCCAAAACGCAGGCATTTATCCGAAAAAATCTCGCCGGACAAAAAACAAAACAAGCCAAATCCCGCCGGACGATGCTGCAAAAAATGGATAAATTAGACGCGGTTGAAAAGGACAAGGCAGGCGGTAATTTCAACTTAAAAAATGTCGAACGAACGGGAGCAAATGTTCTGGCGGTTGAAGATTTATCAATCGGTTATTCCAATATTACCCTGGCAAAAAATATAGATTTTCTGCTTCATCGCGGCGAATGTTTGGGCGTTATCGGCGGCAACGGAACGGGAAAAACGACATTTCTAAAAACAATTCTCGGCACGATTCGAGAACTTTCAGGGAAAATAATCTGGGGAACGAAAATAAATATCGGCTATTATTCACAGCAACTTGAAGAACTCGATTTAAATAACGACTTGATTGCCGAAATGCGAAAAGTAAATCCCTTAGCCGAAAGCGGCGAACTTCGTTCATTTCTGGCGGGATTTTTATTTTTCGGTGAAGATGTTTTTAAGCGTGTCGGCGATCTTTCGGGCGGCGAAAAGGGAAGGCTTTCGCTGGCAAAACTTATCTATTCAAAAGCAAATGTTCTGATTTTGGACGAGCCCACCAATCATTTAGATATTCCTTCGCGTGAGGCTTTAGAAGAAGCCTTGAGCCAATACGAAGGCACAATTATCACCGTCAGCCACGACAGATATTTTCTCGATCAGGTCGCCACACAGATTTTTGGATTTGAAGAAAACGGGAAAATCGAAATCTACAACGGAAATTATTCGCAATATCACGAATGGAAGAAGAAGCGGGTAGCGAATACTGAGTGGAGAGTGGAGAGTAAATCAGTAAATTCAAAACCTCAAGAAAATTTACCAAAGACCAAAGACCAAAGTCCGAAGACCAACGAAAATCTAAGTAAAAACGAAAGACAGAAAATTGAGAAACGAATTGTCAAAATTGAAGAAGAAATTGCAGTTTCCGAAGAAAATCTCAAAAAACTTACACTTCAAATGAGCAACTCCGAAATTGTTGCTAATCAAAATGAATTTCAAAATCTAACCAAACAATATCAACAGACTGAAAAATCAATCCAAAATCTATATTCCGAATGGGAAGAACTTTTAGAGAAATTGAATTGATTTGAATTCTGAACGTAAATTATCTACTTGACTTATTTATTAACTGTAACTATTTTTGTTACAGACTAAAGTGTAACTAATTTGGTTGCAGACTTTTATTATGGCTTCAAATTCGAGATTAGCGATAGCAATACACACGGCGGGAATGTTAGCTTTCGGCGAACAGATACCAATGACTTCAACTGATATTGCAAAAAGTGTTGATACGAATCCCGTTGTGATTCGGCGGATTATCGGAAATTTGGTAAAGCACGGACTTGTCGAAGTGAAAATGGGAACGGGCGGAGGTTCGCGTTTGACACGTTTACCGGGCGAGATAACTTTGGCTGAGATTTATTTGGCACTTGAAGAAGGTGAGATTTTTAACGTGCCTGAATTGGAAGATTCACACGAATGTTCAGTCGGAAAATTAGTTCGTCCTGTTCTGAAAGTAGTTTTAGACGAAGCGGAAAATAGTTTGATCGAAAAATTGCAGAGCATAACTTTGCTCGATGTAATGACCAAAGTGCGGAAAAAACTTCCCGCAGATTTTTGTTTGATAAAAAATAATGAGTGAGATTAAAAAAGAGAAAAAGAAAAAGAAATTAACGCTTTCAGGGGCGTGGCAAGATGCAAAGGAACTTATCCGGACGCATCGTTCGCGGCTTGCGTTGGGCGGGGTTTTGATGATTATCAGTCAGCTTGCCGGACTCGTTTTGCCTGCGTCTTCCAAATATCTGATTGATGAAGTGATCGGCAAACAACGGTTTGAACTGCTCAAATGGATCGCACTTGCCATTGGTTTGGCGACGCTCGTACAAGCGGTTACATCTTTTGCACTCTCGCAGATTTTGGGCGTGGCGGCTCAATATGCGATTACCGAAATGCGTAAAGAAGTTCAGGCAAAGATTGAGCGTTTACCTGTTTCTTACTTTGATTCAACTCAATCGGGACAGCTTATTTCCAGAATTATGTCGGATGCGGAAGGCATCAGAAATTTGGTCGGAACGGGTTTGGTGCAGCTCGTCGGAAGTGTTGTTACAGCGATAATTTCAATCTGCGTCTTATTCTGGCTCAATTGGCGTTTAACTTCCGTAACGATCATTGTTTTAGCGGTTTTCGGCGGTGCTTTATATTATGCGTTCAAAAAACTGCGTCCGATCTTCCGCGAAAGACAACAAATAAACGCTGAAGTTACAGGACGTTTGAGTGAATCCTTGAGCGGAATCCGCATCGTCAAAAGTTACACGGCGGAAAAGCGTGAGGAATTCGTTTTTGCTCGTGGAGCTCACAGACTTTTTCGCAATGTTGCCAAGTCCTTAACGGGCGTTTCGGCGATGAGCGGGTTTTCGTCCGTGGTTATCGGAGCGATCAGCGTTGTGATGATCCTGGTCGGCGGAAATTCCGTGATCGCGGGAACGATGACGCTCGGCGATCTGTTTATGTATATCTTTTTTACGGGTTTGATGGCGATGCCGATCATTCAATTTACTGCCATCGGAACACAGATAACTGAAGCATTTGCAGGGCTTGACCGAATTCGTGAAGTGATGAATACGATTACGGAAGACGAACAGGACTCAGCAAAACAGCCTTTGAAAAACATTGAAGGTTCAATAGCTTTTGAAGATGTTTATTTTGAATACGAAGAAAATACGCCTGTTTTGCAAGGGATTTCTTTTCATTCGGAAGCGGGAACGACAACCGCACTCGTCGGTTCGAGTGGTTCGGGAAAATCTACGATTCTCAATTTGGTTTTGAATTTTATCCAACCGAATAAAGGTAGAGTTTTTGTTGACGGTAAAGATATTCAATCAATCAAACTGCGTGATTATCGCCAACATTTGGGCGTTGTTTTGCAGGAAAACTTTTTGTTCGACGGGACGATCTTGGACAACATCAGATTTTCAAACACAGGTGCGACTTTTGAGCAGGTCAAACGGGCAAGTCAAATTGCATATTGCGACGAATTTATCGAAAAATTTGAAAAAGGCTACGAAACAATCGTCGGCGAACGCGGCGTAAAACTTTCGGGTGGACAACGCCAACGCATAGCAATTGCAAGGGCTTTATTGGCTGATCCGAAGATTTTGATTTTAGATGAAGCGACTTCGAGTCTTGATTCCGAAAGCGAAATGATGATTCAGGAAGGCTTAAAAACTTTACGGCAAGGTCGGACGACTTTTGTAATTGCCCACAGACTTTCAACAATTCGCAGTGCCGATAATATCCTGGTCGTTGAAGCAGGAAAAATTGTCGAAAGCGGAACGCACGATGAATTACTGCTGATGAACGGACGTTATAAACAACTTTACGATAAACAATATCAGTTCGAGAAAAATCAATTTATCAATCCCGGCGAAGATTTTATACCGGAAATTGCAACTTCGGGAAGTGTTAATTAAAAAGTGTTTGCAGAATGCTCGCTTTTCAAAAAAAAGGAGAAAAATTAATGACAGAAACGCAAAATTATCAAAATCACACACGTTGGTATCCTTTACAGCATTTTGTACTAACACCGATGTTGATTGCATTTTTGATCTATACAATAGTTCAAATGGTGCGTTTCCCGAATGTTGATCGGACGATGCTTTTGTTTTTAGCATTAGCTTTGGCGATTCAATCCTTGGTCGCAAGATTATATGCTTTGCGTGTCCAAGACCGTTTGATTCGGCTGGAAGAAAAATTGCGTTATGAAAAAGTTTTGCCTAAGGATTTGGCGGAAAAGACTATAAAATTAAAAACTTCGCAAATGATCGCTCTGCGTTTTGCAAGCGGTGAGGAATTGCCAGAATTGGTTCAAAAAACTCTGAACGGAGATTTTGAAAAGCCAAAAGATATTAAACTTGCCGTCAAAAATTGGCGTGGTGATTATTTAAGAGTTTAAGCGATAGACTTTCATTTGAATTCTAGTTGTAATCTTAGTACGATGACAATTGTTATGAAAAAATCTAATTTAATACTTACTATTATTGGTTTTTTATTTTTGAGTATATTTTATAATTTCGTAATATACTCACCAGTTTTTTTTGAAACCAGTTCGCCGAATGCTGTTTATAAAGTTATTTTGAATGGACATAAACAAAGACCTATTTGGTTTACTTCCTCAGTTTATTACAGCGTTTTAAAGAATGACAAACATTTTATTTCAGAAAAGTATTTACATTCCGGCGATGCTTTTGATATTTCATTTGAATTAAAATACAAAGGAAATAATTGGTTAGATGAGAACACTTTACATTTTTACCAACAGCATTTTTCTACAGAAAATGCAGATTTGTTTAAATTAGTAAACGATTCGGACAAAATTATAAAATATATAGAAATTTGGTCAGAAGATACTTTCCTTTTGTTTGATTTAAAGCCCCAAGCTAAAAAGATATTGCCGAATTCAATTCCAAAAGGTGACGATAAACATATTTATGTAGAGGGAGAATTTATTGATGGGAAACATTTTCAAGATTCCAAAATATTTGATTCTCCAGTAAATAAGAATTATAAAATTACTATTACCAAAAGTAACAAACTTGAAATAACCAAATTCTAACTTTCGATTCGATAATTCGGGGCTTCCTTTGTAATAATTACATCGTGAACGTGCGATTCGCGTAAGCCTGCTGAAGTTATGCGGACGAATTTTGCATTCGTTTGTAATTCATTAATCGTTCGGCAACCCGTGTAACCCATTCCCGAACGTAAGCCGCCGACTAATTGTGTAACCATTTCTTCAAGCGTTCCTTTGTAAGCGATTCGGGCTTCGATTCCTTCGGGAACAAATTTTGAGTCGGAAACTGTTCCTTCCTGAGCATATCTATCACTCGAACCTTTTTTCATTGCACCGATCGAACCCATTCCGCGATAAGATTTGAAGGAACGACCTTGATACAAAATAACTTCGCCGGGTGCTTCTTCCGTTCCCGCAAAAAGCGAGCCGATCATCACACAATCTGCACCGGCAGCAATCGCTTTGGAAATATCGCCGGAAAATTTTACACCGCCGTCGGCAATGATCGGAACATCGCTTCCTTTTGCCGCTGCGACGCAATCCATAATCGCTTTTATTTGCGGAACTCCCGCACCCGTAACGATTCTAGTTGTGCAAATCGAACCGGGTCCAATGCCAGCCTTAACTGCATCTATATCAACACTTAAAAGTTTTTTTGTGGCTTCAGCGGTAGCAACATTTCCGGCAATAAGTTCGATTTCGGGGAATCTTGATTTAACCGTTTTTACCGCATCAATGACACGCGAAGAATGACCGTGAGCTGTATCAATAACAATTGCATCAACTCTTGAATTTATTAATGCTTCGGCACGTTCGAGGTAATCGCCAGTTGCACCGATTGCCGCTGCACATCGCAAGCGTCCGAGAGCGTCTTTTGCCGCATTTGGATATTTGATGGCTTTCTGAATGTCTTTGACGGTGATTAAACCTTTGAGCAAACCTTCATCGTCAACGACCAACAATTTTTCAATTTTGTGTTTTTGCAGTTTTACTTTTGCTTCGTCTAAAGTTGTGCCGATTGGGACTGTTACAAGCGGCTGCGGAGTCATCACGTCGGACACGGGAATATCGAAACGGGTTTCAAAACGCAAATCGCGGTTGGTGATGATGCCGACGAGCAAATTATTTTCATCCACAACCGGAACACCGCTGATTTTGTAGCGTTTCATAATTTCCAGAGCATCTGAAACAAGAGCCTTATCGCTGGTTGTAACGGGATCAACGATCATTCCCGATTCGCTTCGTTTAACTTTATCAACTTCTTCGGCTTGTTCTTCGATAGATAAATTTTTATGAATTACGCCGATTCCGCCTTGCTGGGCGAGAGCGATTGCCAGATTTGCTTCCGTTACGGTATCCATTGCCGATGAGCAAAGCGGGATGTTTAGCTTGATATTTCGGGAAAATTTGGTTTTCGTATCCGTTTCGCTCGGCACAATTTCCGAATAGGCGGGAATTAATAAAACGTCGTCAAAGGTTAAGCCTTCATTTATTTCTTCGATTTTCATAATTTTATGTATTAAAAAAGCCCGCACTTACTTTTGCGGGCGTTATTTCGCTCAAACTGTTTGGATTACTTTTTTTCAGCTTTATTAAAAGCCGCATATTTTTCTTTCTAAGGAACATTCGCTGTTGTGTTCGTATTGCCTGCGGTTGGAGAATCAAATGTGATTTCACCGCTTCTTAAAATATCTTTAATATTATTTTTGTCTATTTCAAAATCAATTATATTCGAGTTGGAAACTTTTGGCTGCCGGGGAACTTTTATTTTTTTTCCGTTTAAAACCATCTCCAGATACATTGCTCTGGATCTTGCAAACCTGATTCTAAGTGAATTATCAGCCTCTAAGTCAAGCTGAGTTTCGGATTTAATCAATGTGTTTGAGACTTTACCGTCAGCAGTTGTCGTAACTGATACGTCATCACCCGCTGCCTTTAATTCAACTTTTATTTCATCGGTTGAAGGCAATGCCGCATCTGTCTGATTTGTATTTACGTTTGTATTGACATTGGCATTTTCGGAAACATTCACATTATTATTCGTCGAAATGCTGTTAAAAATAGGACCTCCCGAATTTTGCAGATAATTGACCAAAGCCAGAATTCCCCAGGTCATCAAGCCCAAAATAATAATTGCAATAATAATTGTCGGAAGCATCGAACCGCCGTTTCTGTCATCGGTTAAAACCTCGGGGCGATAGGTTTTAGGTTCATCGGAATTTTCACCTTCCTGACTGGAAATTATAACGGCGTAATCTTGCAGGGCTTCGTTTTCATCTACTCCGACATATTTGGCAAAGGATTTAACAAAGCCTTTATTAAAAATACCGCCGGGAAGTGTCCGGTAATCATCATTTTCTATTGATTCGAGATAAAGAGCAGAAATGCGTGTCTGTTCGGCGACTTCGCTGATAGTTATGCCCTGTTCCTCACGAGCCTGTCGTAATTTTTCACCCAAAGATTCCGGCATTTTTTATCTTTTTATTTCGTCCCTTTTTAAATGTAAACCATTAGTAGTCTTAGCTTTGAAATATATCGCTGATGATATTGCAATGTCAATTAGATTATAGGTTTTTCTTATGCTTATCGGGCTTGATTATTTAACAAACTGCGTGATACTTTTAGGCGTTATACTTTTCTTGTATTACAATCTATTTATTAAATTAAAAAAGTGAGGAATATTAAATGTCTCTCGAAGCACTTGGGATGGTTGAAACAAAAGGTTTTATCGGTGCGGTTGAAGCCGCTGACGCGATGGTTAAAGCCGCAAATGTTGAATTAATCGGTAAAGAATATATCGGTGCCGGTTATGTAACGATTTTCGTTCGTGGCGATGTCGGTGCGGTTAAAGCGGCGACAGATGCAGGAGCGGCGGCGGCAAGGCGTGTCGGTGAATTGATCTCGGTTCACGTCATACCGCGTCCGCACAGCGAAGTTGAAGAAGTTTTGCCCGGCAGAGGCGTTACCGAAGGTAAATCAATTCGTGCCGCCGGTTCACGTGGACAATTGAGTTCCGGTGACGGCAATAAAACGGCGAATCAAGAAACGAAAACCAAAAGCAGTAAGAAGTAATTTTCGATTTTCAATTTGCGATTGATTTGGTTTTATTCGTCGCAGATTTTTTACGTAAAAATAATTGACAATCGCAAATTGCAAATCGGAAATCGGAAATAACAAATGGCTGACAAAGACCTGATTTCACAACAGCAAGCCAGAGACGCGGTAGAATCGGCACATCTTGCATTTAAGACTGTTGCAAAATTTGACCAAGCAAAAATTGATCGGATTTGCGAAGCGATGGCAAAAATCGCTCTGCAGGAATCAATGCGTCTTGGTGAAATGGCAAGTGAGGAAACGGGCTATGGAATTGCCGCCGATAAAGGCGAAAAAAACCGTTTTGCGGCAGAAGATGTCTGGAATTATTTTCGTGATTTGAAAACCGTCGGCGTAGTTAAAGATGACGGAAGTATTGTCGAGATCGTCAGTCCACGCGGAGTTGTGGCGGCGATAATTCCTTCGACAAACCCGACTTCGACAGCAATCTTCAAAATCATTATCGCTATCAAATCCCGCAATACGATTGTCTTATCACCACATCCAACGGCTCAAAGATGTATTGCCGAAACCGCACGTATAATGCGTGAAGCCGCCGTCCATGAAGGTTTACCGAATGATGCAATTCAATGCCTGACGAGTTCGACGATTGAAGGCACGGAAACTCTAATGAAACACAAGCGGACAGCTGTGATTTTAGCAACGGGCGGAACAGGCTTAGTTCGTGCGGCTTATTCATCGGGCAAACCCGCTTTCGGAGTCGGTCCCGGAAATGTTCCCGTATTTATTGAAAAAAGTGCCGATTTTAAGAAAGCAGTAGCAGATATTTTAACGGGAACTTGTTTTGATAACGGAACGATTTGTGCCTCGGAACAATCGGTTGTCGTTGATGCACCGATTGCTAATCAAGTCCGCGAACAATTTAAGATGCAGGGCGGATATTTTTTGAGTGAATCGGATGCGGAAAAGGTCGGCAAAATTATTTTAACTCCGCAGAGAACCTTAAATCCGAACATTGTTGGCAAATCTGCCGAAGTTATCGCAAACTTAGCAGGAATTTCAATTCCGAATGGGACGAGATGTTTAATTGCCGATTGCGGCGGAGTCGGACGGGATTTCCCTTGGTCGGTTGAAAAACTTTCGCCGCTGCTGGCATTTTTTGTCGTTGACGGAATCGAGCAGGGAGCAAATCGCTGCGAGGAAATTTTGCAGTTCGGCGGAATGGGACACACCGCCGGAATGCACACACAAAATCGTGATGCGGCAGTTCGCTACGGCAAACAGATGCCCGCTTCGCGTGTCGTGATAAATTCGCCGACAACTCACGGAGCAATCGGTTTTTCAACCGATCTGCCGCCTTCTATGACTTTAGGATGCGGTTCGTGGGGCGGGAATGTTACATCGGACAATGTTTCGCCGCATCATTTGATGGATATTAAGCGGGTTGCATTTGAAACAAAGCCGGTTAGCAGTCAGCCGTTAGTAGTCGGCAGTCGGCAGTCGGCAGTCGGCAGTCGCAATTACGAAGACCAAAGACCAAAGACCATTGACCGAAGTATTAAAAGAGAAGAAATCGCTTCGATTGTAGATAAGTTTTTGAGCAAAAAACTGGCAGATTCGCCGAAACCTGAATTGGAAAGTCCGAAAAAAGAACAGACTGCAAAAACGATAATTCATCAAGTCGAAAGCAAGCCTCAGAATAATGGTGCGAAACCTGTTGCTGTGGAATTTGTCAGCGAAAATGATGTCAGAGATGCGTTGGCTGACGGCAAAAAGATTTATATCAATAAAAAAACAATTATTACGCCTTCGGCAAAAGATTTAGGTGAAGAAAAGGAAATTTTTGCAAAAGTTTAATAAATAAATAAATCGTTTAATTCTTAAACTTTTTCTATCTCCCAGCATTTATATGGCGGAAACGATGGTCGAAAACAGAACTTGTTTATCTTGCGGTGCAGAAGCCCGTCCCGGAGCATTATTTTGTTATAACTGCGGGAATTCTGTAATTCAGGAAGTCGGCTCGAAAAATGAAATCACGACCAGCAATGTGTGGTTTCGAAAGGAAATAGTTGAAAGTGAAACTCAAAAAGACGAAGTTGAATTACCGGAAAATGATAAGCCGGATGGATTAATCGAAAAAGAAACTGTTGTAGAAAATAAGAAAAAAAATACAGAGAAAATAATTAAGGAAATATCTGAAAAAAAAGCGGGAACTTTTAAAGTTGTAGAAGATCAAAAATCCGCCGGGTCAAAATTAAATGTTATCAGAAATACAAAACTCAGGTCTGCTTCGGCACTTCGGAAGAGAGGGAAATTTCTACGCACCGGAAAAATTGAAGTAATTTGGGAAGAACGCGAAGGTGCTCCGAACACCATATTTTTAATCGTCGCTCTATTTTTAGTTTTGCTTGCTTTGGGAATGTTTTTTCTAGCAATGTATCTTAGATAAATGGAAAACGGAAAATGGAAAATGGAAAATGAAGAAAATCGGCAAGTGCTATTCTTCTAATTTTCCATTTTCCGTTTTCCGTTTTCTTACCTGTTTGTTTTTTGCAAAGTCGGTTTAGCACCTTCTTTCGGTGTTGCAACTCTTCCTGTTCTGGAAATTGCAATTCTCTTTTGGTTGTTCGGTCCGTCTTTTACATCCACTTTGATGTTTCTGAAATTGCCGTTGCGATCATCCGTAGGCGTGTAGCTGAGAACATATTGTGTTCGCAGTTCTTTGGCAATGTCTCTGGCGATGCTATCCAATTCACCAATCGTATTCGGGAAATATGATTTACCGCCGGTTTCGGTAGCGAGTCTTTCCATAAACTCTTTGGCTTTTTTCTGAGGACTTTTGCGGATAAAGTTTCCGCCGTCGTCCAATTCTTTGATAAATCCAACCGTATAAATCTGCACATCTGATTCTCTTAATAACTTGAAAAGCTGTTCTTCCTTATAATAACTGCTTCTATCTTCACCGTCGGAAACTAAAATTAATGCCCGTCGTTTGCGGTCGTATGGATTTTGAGTTTTTTCATAATCGTCAACCTTTTCAGCCGCTAAATAAATCGCATCAATAATTGCGGTTTGTCCGCCTTCAATAAATAGATTGTCGAGTGCGTCATTTAAATCCTCTTTACTTGCCGTAAAATCCTGCACAACTTCGATTTTATTTGAACTGACAAAACGTATCACGCCCGTTTCATCATCCGGTCGGTTTGTTCCGACAATAATTTTTCCCGCTTCGATAACTTTTTCAAGTTGGAAACGAAGCGAACCGGAATTATCAATCACCATCGCATAATTTGTCGGAACTTCCTGCAATGAAAAAGATTCGATCTTCTGCGGAACTTTGTCTTCGGAAACCGTGAAATCATCCTTTGATAAAGTGCCGATAGGTCGGTTATATCTATCCACGACGCGAACATATAGATTTACAACCTCCGTATCAATTATAATTGGACCGGAATCATCAATTACCGGCAGCGGCGGGGGCGGTTCAAGCGGCGGCAATGGCGGTGTCGGCTTCGGAGTTGTTTTGTTTGTTTGTGCATCAGCCGCAGACGAATTATTAAAGAAAGCAAAGCTAATACTCAAACCTAAACAAAGAAAGAGTAACAAAGTTTTCATTGTTTTTTTATTCATTTTCTTAACTGTTTAAAAAGTTATTAAAACTCGAATTATCTGTAATCAGTATTCGGAGTTGCGTAATATCCTTCACGACTCCTGACTGTTAGACGCGGAAGACCGCGAGGAGGTTTGATTTTAACTTTAACTTTTCTCCATTCGCCATTCGGCTCAAAATCATCGGGCGTGTAGCCGATAGAATATTGGTTGCGAAGTTCCAGAGCAATTCGCTCAAAGATTTCATCCATTTCAACGGTGGTAGTCGGATAAAATGATTTTCCGCCCGTTACGCTGGATAGTTCGTCAAGAAACGCCTGTCCCTGCATTCCCGTCATTGAACCCGAATCTCTTCCGTCCAAAATTCCGACTGAATATATCACAACATCGGATTCCTTCATCAATCGGCGAACTTCTTTGAAGCTGTAACGTGAAGAATTATCCTGACCGTCACTGATGATTAAAAGTGCTTTCTTTTGATGAGTTCCGCGGGAAACACGCTCAACTCCCAGATAGCAGGCATCGTAGAGTGCCGTGTTATTTTTAGGTTCAACCAACGTGAGTTTATTCAAAACCGCTTCACCGTCGCGGGTTTTGTCTAATAAAAGTTGTGCTCGGCTATTAAATGCGATCAAGTAATATTCATCTCGCGGATGGCTTGTATTAATAAAGCGTGAAAGTGCATTTCTGGCTTTGGCAATTTTTTCACCACTCATCGAACCCGATACATCGAATAAAATTCCAATGGAAACGGGAGCATCGGTATCACTGAAAAATGTTATTTTTTGCTCTTTCTTATTGTCATAAATGGTAAAAGCATCTTCGGTCAAACCGGAAACATAACGTCCGAAGTAATCAGTAACGGTAAGAGTTAAAGTAATTAAATCGGTATCAATCTTGATTGGTTTCTTGTCAATATCTTCGCCTTGGGTCGGTGGAGTCGGTGCAGTTTCGGGTTGTTGGTCTTGGGCAAAAACCGAAATTGATGAGAATAAAAGTAAGAGAATCACAAAACTTAACCGATTAACCAACTTTAATCGTATTACAAATTCATTAACAGCCATAATATCTCCAAAAAAAATAAACCTTGTTTATTTATATAGTAAGAAACCCTTCGCATTGTTGCAAGATATTTCTTTGATGTTCATTAATATTAATACGTTGTTTAGGGGGAATTATTCCCAATAATATATTCTAAATTGCAACTTTACACGGAAAAAAGCGTGTTATACTTTTGTATTGTTGACGAATTCAGATTCGAGGTTTTTCAGCTAACAGATTCAAAATAAAGATTTTTTTCAAATAAAGATGGCAGAATATATTTGTCGTTTGGGAACACCTTCCGGCGAAATGATTACAAAGGTTGTCGAGGCAGCCACTCAAAAAGAAGCAAAGTCGAAGTTGGAAAACCAAGGCTTTCGGGTTTTTACTGTTTCCAATGTCGAAAAGGGTTTGTCGGCTGTTTTTTCGGCGAGCGGAATTTCTAAAAAAGGTAAGGTTAAATCGAGCGATTTTCTGCTCTTTAATCAACAGCTTTCCGCACTTTTGCGGGCGGGAATTCCCGTTTTGCAGGCAATCAATCTTTTGGGACAGCGTTCTGCATCTTCATCTTTGAGGCTGATACTGGAAAGTGTCGAAGAAGAGATCAAAGGCGGAACGCCGCTCTCAGAGGCGTTTGAATCGCAGGGTGTATTCCCGAAAATTTACACGGCTTCGATCTTAGCCGGTGAAAGAAGCGGAGCGTTGGATGATGTTCTTGCACGTTATGTGCTTTACTTAAAAAGAAGCGTCGGCATCGCCCGCAAACTCAGAAGTGCTGTGGCATACCCCGCGTTTTTAATGGTTGCGGCAACTGCGATGGTTACCTTTATGGTGCTTTACGTTATACCTCGTATGTCGAGCTTATTCGAAGGATTAAACACCTCAAAAGGACTTCCGCTTCCGACCGTTATCGTTCTGACGATTTCAACCTCGCTGGCAAATAATTTCTGGTGGTTTCTGCCGCTGTTTTTTATTTTGATTCTGGCACTCGTTATATGGCTCAGAAGCCCAAGCGGAAAGCTGGTTTTGCATAAATTTCTTTTGAAACTTCCATTGGTTGGGGCTCTGATCAGACAGATGACAACCGCACAACTGGCACGCTCGCTTTCAACTTTGATTTTGGGCGGAATCACCGTTCCCGATTCCTGGGAAATTTCTTCCGAAGCAATTACGAATCTCGAATTGCGTCGCCGAAGTCAATCGGTTTTGCCGATGGTTCGTGAAGGACGTATGTTCACGGAATCGCTCGACAGAGCAAATTGGCTGCCGGAACTTGCTCTCGATATGATCGGAATAGGCGAAAAATCAGGCAGTCTCAAAGAAATGCTTGATGAAGTCGCTAATTTCTACGATGCCGAATCAGAAGTTCGGCTTGAGCAACTGACAACACTTTTAGAGCCGATAATTTTAGTTTTTATGGCGGGAATTGTCGTAACTATTTTGTTGGCTATTTACCTGCCGATAATTCAAGCTATTTCATCAGGACCTTTTGGAGCAAGATAGTTCTAGTTAAAATAGGCAGCAGCAATCGGTTAAGTTTTATCTGGAATTTGGACTTTAGAGCAGGACTTTTTAAATAATGGAAAATCAAACGAATGGAAATAACACAATAACGCCTTCACCAAACATAGAAGTAAGTGAGTTTTTGGAAAACGAACCGCCGGAGGTTACGGAAGCTAAAACATTGGCAAAGCGTTATCGTCTGCCGTATATTGATCTGCTTCCGCCGGATCAGGAATCGCCAATTGATTATGAAGAATTAGCAGTAATTCCGGTTGATCTGATGCTGCGAAATCTGTTTGTTCCGCTGAAACGTGAGGGAAATAATCTTCACGTGGCGATGTCCGATCCGACTAATTTGGAGCGGCTTGATGAACTGGAAAATGCTTTGAATGTTCGTATTGTGCCTTATGTTGCGACATCGGGAGCGATTGATGTCATATTGAAAAAAGGTGACGCAACACAGCGTGTGATGCAGGAAGCGGCTTCGGGTTTTAAGATTTCGCTGGTTAAAGAAAACGAACACGGCGAAGAAGTTTTAGACCTTGACCGTCTGGCAGCCGATTCGGATATGTCGCCGATCATCAAACTTGTTGACACGATTATTTATAACGCGATGGAATCCCGTTCTTCCGACATACATATAGAAACGGGCGACAGGGAAGTCCGCGTAAAATTTCGGATTGATGGGGCTTTGTATCAGAAGGTTGATCCGATTGATATTGCTTATCATCAAACTTTAATCTCGCGTATCAAGGTTATGTCGGAACTCGACATTGCCGAACGGCGAATTCCGCAGGACGGACGTTTTCGTGTGCGTTATAAAGGCAGAACAGTAGATTTCCGTGTTTCGATAATGCCGACTATCTACGGCGAAGATGCGGTCATACGTATTTTGGACAAAGAACAGATTTCCGAAGAATTTAAGAATTTGAGTCTGGAAGTAGTCGGATTTGATGATGAGGATTTGAAAAATTTTCGTCATTACATCAAAGAACCATACGGAATGGTTCTGGTAACGGGTCCGACGGGTTCGGGTAAAACGACCACGCTTTACGGAGCTTTAAATGAGATTCGCCACGACGAAGATAAAATTATTACGATTGAAGACCCGGTTGAATATCAACTTTACGGAATTGTCCAGATTCCCGTTAATGAGAAAAAAGGTTTAACATTCGCACGCGGACTTCGTTCAATTTTGCGGCACGATCCCGATAAAATAATGGTCGGTGAAATCCGCGATGAAGAAACCGCCCAAATCGCTATTCAATCGGCACTTACCGGACACCTCGTGTTTACAACCGTTCACGCCAATAATGTGATTGATGTTATCGGGCGTTTTCTGAATATGGGCGTTGAGCCTTATAATTTCGTATCTTCATTAAACTGCGTTTTGGCTCAAAGACTTGTCCGCATTTTGTGTCCGACCTGTAAAAGGCTTTATGAACCTACCGAACAAGAGCTGCTCGAATCGGGGTTGGATACGGGAGAAGTAAAAAACGAAAATTTCTTTATGAATGTCGGCTGTGATGCCTGCAATCACACGGGTTATCGCGGCAGAACGGCAATTCACGAATTACTCGATATGTCCGACTCGATTCGTGAGATGATTATTGAACGCCGTCCGGGTTCGGAAATTCGCCGCCAAGCCGAAAAGGAAGGATTACGCAGTTTGCGGGAATCCGCTCTGAACAAGGCTTATCAGGGATTGACGACTTTATACGAGATTAATCGCGTAACATTTGTTGATTAAAATTTTTAACAAAATCTGCTCAAATTATTTTATAGCAGTGTTTTAGCTAAGCGGAATTTGCTGCGGTGCTTTAACCCATATATGTTGAGCAAAAGCTAAACCGATCATTATCATAATTCCACAAATTCCCAATGCGACATAATTTTCCAACGTCAGCAAAACAACCAATGGAATAAAGTTGCCGATGATTATCATTCCAAACCAAAATGCCGTTGAATACTGTCCACTTATAATCATCTCAACGACCTTGTGGGCATCGTCGGTTGTGTGCGTTGTGGTTAGTTCAATGGCAAGGGTGATTAAATGAAAAACGATAGCGGCGATTGCTGCGACTGTTAAAATCCATATTAATCCGACATTCAGGTTTTCGAGAAATAGATTTGCGATCAAAAAAATCGCTAAACCTGCCATTAATGAATGCAGAATCATATGAACTCCAAGCATCGGTGATTGCCAGAAATCGCGTCCTTTTGCCTGGGCGAAAAGGAATGCTGTATAAACTGCCGAAAGTAGTGCGAAGACGATGGCGAATGGTTCTATGAATTTTAGAATTTCATTGTAGCCGAGAAAAGATGCAGCAAGCCAAGTAGTTAAAAGTCCTCCGTAAACCGTAATGATATATGCTCCGCGTGAAAGCCACGATTTCCATTGCGGGCGAAGTAAAACATACAAAAACCTGTCAGGGCGACCTAAATCCATAATCAACAAAATGCCCGTAATTGCAAGGAAAATAAACGAAACAACAGCTCCAATTTGTTTTAATAAATCCGGAACGAACATTTGATAACCTGCAATTATGGGAATCAAAAATGCTCCGGCGGCGATGGCTTTGGTCAAAATATAAGCCGAAACTTCCCAACCCCAGAGAACACCTTTGGCGGGGGCGTCATAAACTCTTTTTGCTTTCTTTTTATCTTTTACACGAGGTTCAATTTGGACGAAATTTTGTTGTTTTTGTTTGGCAAATTCTTCTTTGACAGGCGATTCGTTGATTCTTTGCTCAGCATATTTGGCGTATTTTCCAACTCCCGCCGCTTGGCTCGACCACATATAATCCGATTCAACTTCCGTTGCGGTTGGATTCAAAGCAATTCGATCACCGTCTATGTAGAAAAGTTTTGGATTCGTTCCTTTTTCGGGTTTGCGAACTGTGGTTGTTTCCCGTGCAAGCAGATACGAAATTTCCGTGTTCGGATTGTCCATATCGCCTGAAATAATCGCGTGTTCGGGACAGACGACAACGCACGCCGGTTCTAAACCGATGTCGGTTCGATGCGAACAATAATTACATTTTTGGGCAACAAACGTATCGGGATTGATGTAGATCGAATCATAGGGACAGGCTTGCGTGCAGGCTTTGCAACTTATACAACGGCGGTCATCAAAATCCACGATGCCGTCTTTGCGTGTGTAAAGTGCTTCGGTCGGGCAAATTTCCACGCAGGGAGCATCGGCACAATGGTTACAACGCATCACGTTAAAAAGCCTACGCGTATCGGGAAATTCGCCCTTTTCGACGTATTTTACCCACGTCCGATTTACGCCGATGGGAACATCGTGTTCCGATTTACAAGCCACCGTGCAGGCGTGGCAGCCGATACATTTGCGGTTATCTATGACAAAGCCGTAGTTCATATTTTTATTTTTTACTAAAGAAGTGTTGGTTTGAGAGTAGTTTGATTGAAAAGCATTGTCAAAATCTCTTTGAACGGATTAGAAAGAGAAGTCATTTTGAATCTATCTTAGCAGAAAAATCCCGAATTGCCCGAAGATATTTATTGCGTGAAACTTGAAATAAATTATTGTGATTTGCTTCATCAACCCAATGCGAAAACTTCGGTTCATTTGCCGCTTCAAACAAAGCCTCGCCGTGCCAAAAGGGAATTAGCGAATCTCTTTTTCCGTGAATAATCAAAACGGGACATTTCACATTTTTAATTTTGTTAATATTTTCAAATTTATCGAAAGGTAGTAATTTATAACTCGTCATCACCCGGAATGCCGAAACAAACGAACTTTCAACGATTAACCCGCCGCACTTTGTCCGCAAAGCCAGATCAACCGAAACCGCACCGCCCAAAGAACGCCCGTGAATAATGATTTTTTCGGAAGATAATTTTAATTCCTGAGTTAAATATTTGTAAGCGGATTCGATGTCTTTGTAAGAATTTTCTTCACTCGGTGTGCCGTCGCTTGTGCCGTAACCTCTGTAATCGTAAGCAAAAACGGAAAATCCCGCATCTCTTAATTCTTCAAAAAAAGGTGTCGAGATTCCAATATCTTCAGCGTTTCCGTGGCTAAACAAAATCGTGAAATCAGCATTGGGGTTTGCAAAATATTTTGCTGAAATTTTCTCGCCATTTTCAGTTTCGATCTTAATTATCGAATCATCATCTATGTAAAAAGATTTTTGAGGTTGAAAGATGAGTTTATCCGCAAATGAAAAAGCAAAAACCATAATCAAAACATATAGCAAAACCGAAATAATCAGAAATGAACGAATCAGACGCTTGAAGCTAAAATCTCCGATCAAATATTTTTTGAGATGAGGACTCATTTCTACTCAAACAAATTCGGCGTATTTGGATTTCGATTTAACAAATTATCCAAACCAAAATGTTCATAAGCAAGCCGCGTCGCCATCCGTCCGCGTGGTGTTCTATTTAAGAAACCGATCTGTATCAAATAAGGTTCGATAATTTCTTCGATGGAATCTTTTTCCTCACTTATCGAAGCGGAAATTGTTCCCAAACCGACGGGACCGCCGTCGAATTTTTCGATGATATTCAAAAGCATTTTGCGATCAACTTCGTCCAAACCGTAAGTGTCAACTTCCATACGATTCAAAGCGTCTTTCGCCACGGCTTCGGTGATGTTTCCGTCATAATCAACTTCGGCAAAATCTCTAACTCGTCGTAAAAGACGATTCGCAATTCGCGGCGTTCCGCGTGAACGCTTGGCGATCTGTCTTGCTCCGTCGTAATCAATCTCGACTTCTAAAATCCCCGCCGAACGCTCGACAATCGTTTGCAAATCTTCAACCGAATAAAAATCCAGATTAAAAATTATCCCGAAACGCCCACGCAAAGGTGCGGTAATCATTCCCGGACGAGTCGTTGCTCCGACGAGCGTAAATTTCGGCAATTCCAACTTTATCGAACGTGCCGCCGTCCCTTGCCCGATCATTATGTCGAGTTGGTAATCCTCCATTCCAGGATACAAAATCTCCTCAATCGCCGGATTCAAACGGTGAATCTCATCAATAAAAAGCACATCGCCTTCTTCCAAATTCGTCAATTGCCCCGCCAAATCGCCCGCCTTTTCAATCACCGGAGCAGCGGTTGATTTAAATTCCGAACCCATTTCATTTGCAATAATCGCGGCTAAAGTCGTGTTGTGATTAAAAATTCCGTTGGCAATAAATGAATGAGTTTCAGGAACGACAAAATCATAAACTTCGTTTTTTAATTCCGTAATTGTTTCAACTTTATCCCAATAAATATTCTTATCATCCAAATTTGCAAGAATTTGAAATTCGGGTTCGTATTGAATTTCTTCGGGCAGAATCGAAATATATTTCAAAATCTGTGAACGACTCGGCATCTGTTTTCTATAAGTTATATGCTCAAACTTTTTATGAGCCTTGTGCGGAACAGGTTTTGATTTGTTAAATAAAATTGTCAGCAATTCATTTGCAAATGGAATTTGTTCGCTCTTGCTCCAACCGCGTTTTACTTTTTTTATCGCATTTTCGCCGTCTTGTTTTCGTGAAAGTCTGAAACCGACTTTTTCATAGAATTTAACCGCATCAAAACTGCCACAACGTAAAATATAAAACTCTTTGTCTTTTACAATTTTGATTGTTTGATGAGAAATTATGCCGAAATTTGCCAAGACGATTTGAACTTGCGAGATAAGTTTTTTTGAACGACTGCCGAGTTCGACCAAATTATTTTTCTTGTCTGCATAACCATCGGCATCAAACAAACCTTGCAAAAATCTGATAACAACTTCTCTCGGGCTTTGTAAAATCGAACTAGGAATTTCCTTTTCGTGAGAATTAACGGGCGTGATTCCAAAATCCAAAGCAACCTGCCCGATTGTTTGACTAAAACGCAACTTCGTCGCTTTCGTGCCGTATTTGGAAAGTTTTGGTGTCCTACCGAAATGTTTTTTCGTGATTCGTTGCAGTTCCTTTTGAATTTCTTTTTCTTCGCACGTAATCACAAAAGCAGGGAAGCCTGAATTTTTTTCAATGTTTCCGTCGCCAACTAAAACTCCAAGCAAATAAGCCAAATCCGCATCGAGTCTGATTTTTCGTTCCTCTTTTTCAAAAATTGGCAAATCAAAATCAAAATCTCGCACTCTGCCGATTTTTCGTGAATCCGATAAAGGCAAACCGATTTGATGTGCTGTTGTTTGTGCGATGATTCCGTTTGCGTCATAAGCCGTTTGATATGCTTCACTTATTTCACCCGCCGAAGGGTTTCTGCCAAGTTGATTTTTCAAGACAAAGTGCAATGCAAACGTAATTTTCTCAGTCCGCAAACGCCTGTCTTCCGACGAATCTGATTGCCAGAATGTGTGCTGATAATTACCGCTCCAACATTCCAAATCCTTCCCAACCGCCACAAAATCATTCTCGTCCAATTGTGAAAGTGTCTTCCAAGTAAGACCTTTTTCAGAAGCAACCAAAATCGGATGATGCGGAGTTCCTTCGATCTCGAATCCCGAACGGGTTTTCAACTTCAAAGTCGGAACATCTCCGCTAAAATATATATCGGAAGTTTCTTCTAAACCGTTGATTCCAAACACTTTTATTTTAAACGGCAAACTAGAATCAGTCTCCAAATCAGGCGGAATAAGTTCGGAAAACTCAACCAACCCGCGAGAAGTCTGCACAAGACTATCCGCCGTGATACATTTCCCCGTCCCCGGCGGACCTGCGAGCAAAATATGGTCGAGTGCCTCACGCCGTTTGAGTGCCGCCTGCATATAAATTCGTAGATTGTCCTTTATTTTCGACTGCCCGATATATTCGCCAAGATGTGTCGGACGTAAAGACATTTCAAATTGTCGTTCTTCGTCATTCACAATAGTTGTTTCACGGGTTTCAATTATTTCAAAATCATTTGCCATCTATTAATTTTTAATTTCTTATTTGTTTTTGAGAATTTGCAAACTCATTTTTAGCCAAGATTCTTTTGAAAAATCGTCGGATTTTTCAATTGCTTTTCCCAAAGCGTTTTCTGCTACTTTTTTCTTGTAACCAAGTTTAAGCAATTCAGCAAGAGTTTCCTTATAAACCAAATATTGTTTTTCGTAAAATTCAGGATCAGTCATCTTCAAATGTGATTCGTAATATCTTTCATATTCTGAAATAGAAGATGTATGTTCTTGAAATAAACCGCCAAAATTTAAATCCGTATAAACAGGAGCATAAAAAAGTCTGTCTAAGATTTTATTTCGTTCAATTTGATTTTTAGTCATTTTAAGACGAAGCAAATCTTTTCTGATTTCAAATTCGGGGAGCAGATATTTAGAAAAGGAATCATCTTCTTGATATTCAAAGGGTTTATAATCAAAAACAGATTTACTTGAAGTCATTCGATTTCCTTGTTCATCACTATTTAATGCAATGCTGCTCAGTTCGTCGGGACGTTTCTCAAGGCGGATAGTATTAGTTTTTGTCTTTGGAATAACTTTAGCTTCCTTTGCAATTACACGAACTTCGGAATTTAAGGGAAAATCTTTTTTTAGTTCTTCTATATCTGTTCCAAATAATGAGCAATCAGCTCCCAAGCCAAATGGAAATACTTCAAAACTTCCTTTCGATGTTTTTGGTAAATATACTGATTCTTTATTTTTGATAATCAAGCCGTATGTCGATGAATTTAGTTTCTTCGATTCTATAACTTTTGTGTATCCAACAACTTCGCCAATAAAAATATATTCTTTCGTATCAAATTTAGAAAGTGCTGTAAGTCCCAAAGTGCAACTAAATACAGTTTGAGGGAGAACAAAAACGGAAATTATAAAAGCAAAAATTAAATTTTTCATAATAAATAAGGCTATTGAAAACAGATTTTTTTGTTTGATGCAATGAAACTAACTTAAATTTAACCTTTCGCCAACAACTGCAAACTTCGTCGCAATAATTTTTGGACGGACATTTCTGTTCCTTCCTGCACGGCTTTTTTCAACGCCTTGCTTGCAGCGTTTTGTTGGTAGCCGAGATTTACGAGGGCGGAAAGTGCATCGTCGTAAACTGCGTCAACGCCTTCGAGCGGTCTTGCGTTCTCGCTCATTGTGCCGACGGTTTCGCCTGTGGTTAAATCGTCTAATTTATCACGCAATTCGATGACGATTCGTTCGGCAGTTTTTTTGCCGACTCCGGGAATTGATGTCAGGCGGGCGAGATTATCCGTTCTGATGGCGACGATTATTTCATCCGCACTCATTCCCGAAAGCATAGAGATTCCAGACTTTGCACCGATTCCCTGAACCGAAATCAGCTTTAAATAAAGTTCTTTTTCCCGCATCGTTTTAAAACCGAAAAGTTGGAGCGTATCTTCGCGGACGTAAGTAAAAATCCGCAGTTTGCAATCTTTGCCGATCTCGCCGAGGTCATAAAATGTCGAGAGCGGGATTGTAACCTCATAACCGACCCCGCCGACATCTACGATGACCGTGTTTGCTTCTTTTTCTAAAAGTTTTCCCGATAAATATCCAATCATAATGTTTCACACTTGAAACAAGAATTGTAATGTAAATTGAATTTAAGGGCAACGATATAAAGTGTTTTCGACATCTTTAAGTTTGTAATCTTTTTCACAAGTTCGAAAAAATAACATATAATTTAGCTGACAAGATGAAAGTAGAAAAAATATCAGAATTGACTACGAATCGCCTGAGCGTTTATCTGCGTTGTTTGAATGAACTGCTGGCGGAAAATACAAAAACCGTTTCGTCGGATAAATTGGCGAAGCGTTTTCATTTGAATTCGGCACAGATTCGTAAAGATTTGGCGTGTTTCGGGGAATTCGGCGTGCGTGGAGTCGGATATTATGTCGGGGATTTACGGGATCACATTCAAAAAATTCTTGGATTGGATAAAGATCATCGCGTCGGGATTATCGGTGCCGGACGTTTAGGAATGGCTCTGACGGATTATTACGCATTTACGCAGACGAATTTTGATGTTGTCGCACTTTTTGATAATGATAAAAAGAAAATCGGTCAGCAAATCGGTGAGGTTGAAGTTTTTGATTTCAGGGATTTTGCTAAAATTGCCAAGAGAAATAAAATAGATGTTGCGGTTATTGCTGTTCCTGCCGCATTTGCACAGAATGTTTTGGAAGAGCTTGTAGATGCGGGAATAAAAGCCGTGATGAACTTTGCACCGACACCTTTGAAAGTCAGTAAGGATGTGAAACTGAAAACGATAGATTTAACGATTTCATTGGAAAGTTTGTCGTATTTCTTATCAAAACCACGGAATAATGGTAAAATTTAGAAAGGCAAAATTAAAAGAAAATTTCAAATATCGAAATAAAATTAATAAGTTTGTTATTATTAACTACAAACCAAAATAAATATCTAAGGAAAAAAATATGTATTGCAAAAATTCTACGAAAAAAATAATTCCATTTTTAATAACTTTCTTTATCGGAATCTTCCTGGCAAGTTTCTTTTACAGTTCGACAAATTCAACTTCGATCAATAATAATCGGCTTGAAAAGGAAACCAATTATACGCGGACGAGTTGCGGTTTTGAAAAGATGAAAAGACATCACGACATTATGGACGAAGTTCCGGCAGTTCCGGTCGCACCGCCTCCGCCGCCCGCTCCGCCCGTTGCTCCGCCGCCTCCACCGCCGGCATCGGAAGCGTTTGAAGATAAATTATTTCCGCCGACTCCGCCGGAAACGATTATTTTAAGGGAAGAGTTAAAGAAGAAAAATAAATAAACGGATCTAAGCTAAAAATCAAAAGCCACAGATTTGCATAAACGAATACGTTAAAATAATTTTTCTAAGCGTGTTCGGATATGTTAATCTGTGGTTTCTTATTTTGTTATGAACGAATCGGAAGCAAGAGAATTAATAGTTGAGGTCGGGCGTTTGATGTATGAACGCAGTTATGTGGTGTCTTCGGACGGCAATGTTTCGATACGACTGGACGAAAATCGTGTTTTGGCGACTCCGACGATGACTTCAAAAGGGCGTATGACGGTTGATGGTTTGGCGATAACCGATATGGACGGCAAGGCTTTGAACGAAAATAAAGCGTCTTCGGAATTGGCGATGCACCTTTTGATCTACAAAATGCGTCCCGATATTCACGCAGTTTGCCACGCACATCCGCCGCACGGAACTGCTTTTTCGGTAGCGGGTTTGGCGATTGAAGAGCCGATTTTATCCGAAGTTGTTTTGACGCTCGGTTGCGTTCCTCTGACTGATTACGGCACACCTTCGACGGATGAATTAACCGAAGGAATGAAGCCTTTTGTCGAGCATCACAACGCACTTCTGATGGCAAATCACGGTGCTGTCGCATACGGCAAAGATTTGTGGGAAGCGTTTGACCGGATGGAAACACTCGAACATACAGCGAAGATTGCGATACTTGCGAAGGCTTTGGGAAATTCAAATAATTTACCGAAAGAAGCCATCGAAAAACTTGTTGACATACGCGAAAAAGCGGGTTATTTGGGCAGAGAAGCACGTTGCCAATCGTGCGGATATTTGGAGGATACGAATATCACTTGCGACCTTGATGAGCATCAAATAAACGGGAGTTCAAACGGCGAGAAAATTTCATTTACGCGGGAAGAATTGATCGAACTGCTTGCACAAGCTGCAAATGTTAAATAGAAAGTTATGTCTGCAATTTCAATTACAAGCGAACAAATGACTCTGGAAGAATATCTGGAGTTTGACTACAACGCCGAAGGTCGTTATGAATATTTTGACGGTAAAGGTTTTGAAATGAGCGGCGGAGGTCCCGAACACTCGTTGTTGGGAAATAAGGCTTATAAATCAATCGAAAGTTTGCGGGAATATTTGTTTGTTTCTCAAGATAGGAAATTCGTTACGCTTTACACTAAACATAACCAAAAGTTTTGGTTTCAGAGCGAATATGTTGAGGGCGAAACTTTGAAACTCGAATCGCTTGAATGTGAATTAGATGTTGATGAGATTTATCAAGGTATAAATTTTGAATCATAAATGAATTCAGTTTAACAAGATAATATTATGGATTCTCAATTTTTGCGGGCAGAAGAACTCGGAATCAGGTTGGAGATAGTCGGCGGGTTGCCGATTTGGGAAGCCTCGCCTGTTTATAAACACCAAAAAGAAGTTGACCGCATTCGTGAATCAATCAAAAAAACTAAAAATAGCGATACTAATTGCGAGTGCCTTGATGTTGCCGATGTTTATGTGCAATTTCCCGACGGTTCCCTCAAACGCCCCGATATTTCTATTTTTTGCCGTGAGCCGGAAGAAATGGAAGATGCGATCAAGCAGGTTCCAACAGCGGTTATAGAAGTTATCAGCAAAGGATATGAAGCAAAAGATTTGGAAATATCACCACCTGTTTATCTCGAAAACGGCGTTCAGGATGTTGTCGTGCTAAATCCTTATACCGATGAGGTTTTTCATTTTAGAGCAGACGGAATAAATGAATTTACCTCTCCAACCTTTATAGAACTTGAATGTGGTTGTAATTGTTTGGTTTAAAATAGAAAAATACTTTTATAGTTGGTTATTTATCGCAAAAAACTGTAAATTTGAAGCAAGATTGAAGATTAAAAACTTGGGAGAATAATTTGATGCAAGAAGCATTAGGAATGGTTGAAACAAAAGGACTTGTGGCGATGATCGAAGCATCGGACGCAATGGTTAAAGCGGCAAATGTGCAGCTTGTCGGTTATGAAAAGATCGGTGCTGGTTTTGTAACGGCGATTGTTCGCGGCGATGTCGCGGCGGTTAAAGCGGCAACGGACGCAGGAGCAGCAGCGGCTCGTCGGGTTGGCGAACTCGTCAGCGTTCACGTTATCCCGCGTCCGCATTCCGCCGTTGATGACGCTTTACCTATTGGATTAACCGGTTAAATTTGTTCGTGGTTTTGTTGTCAGTCGTTAATTGAAAACTATAATTCACTTATCACTTACCATTTACCACTTACCACTTACAAAAAATGCGTATCGCCAGAATTTTGGGAACAGTTGTTTCCACACAAAAAGATGAACGTCTGAATGGCAAAAAACTGCTTATTTGCAAGCCGATAAATTTGGACGGAACTGACCGCGATGATTATGTCGTCGCGGTTGATACCGTCGGTGCGGGTTTTCATGAAAAGGTTTTGCTTGTTTCGGGGTCGTCGGCACGTATGGCGGAAGGAAATAAAGATTGTCCCGTAGATACGGCGATTATCGGTGTGATTGATACAATAGATATTAGTAGTAGAGAGTAGAGAGAAAGAAAATCTCTTCCGACTCTCGACTCTTTACTCTCTACTCACCACTCTTTTATGCAACTTGCCCGCGTTATCGGAAATATAGTTTCAACCATTAAAAATGAATCGCTCGAAGGGCGAAAAATTTTGATTGTGCAAAATCTGGACGAAAAATTACAGCCGACTGGTCAACCGCTGGTTGCATTGGACGCAATCGGTGCGGGAGTCGGCGAACTGGTTTTCTGGTGTCGTGGAAAAGAAGCCTCTTTTCCATTTAAACGCGATGCCACGCCAACCGATTGCACAATCGTCGGAATAGTTGATTCCGAATCACACGTTTATAATTATGAAGGATGAAGGATGAAGGATGAAGTCTGTTTTTTTAACTTTCATCCTTTATCCCTCATCCTTCATCCCTTTAAAGAATGTTTATCGCCCGTGTTATTGGAAATGTAGTTGCGACGCAGAAGAATCAGCGTTACGAAGGTTCGCGGATTATGCTGTGCCGGGAAATTACGCCCGAAGGTAAAGACACGAATAAAACTATGCTGGCACTCGATTCGGTTAATGCCGGAGAAGGCGATATAGTTTTGGTCGTTCAGGAAGGTTTGAGTGCTTCAACCGCCGCCACGGGGAGTCCGGGAGCGGCGATTGATTCGGCGATCATCGGCGTAGTTGACTATGTTGATTTATTACCGGATGAGAAAAAAGTAAAAAGTAAAAAGTAAAAAGGCAAAAATGATTTCCGAAAAAAATACTCAAAATTTAGCAGAGAAAATTGCAAATCTTTTGCAGAATGAATCGCAAAACAGTGATTTTTCATCTCTGCAAACAAGCATCGAAAAAATCAATCAAAGATTGGACGGCATCGAAAGTAAATTAGATAACCAAAACACTCTCCACTCTCCACTCGCTACTCTCCACTCTAAGAAACATCCCAGCCAACAAAAATACAACGTCATCGAAGCGATTGTTGATGAAGTATTTGAAAATTATCAGGAAGAAAAGGCTTGCACGTTTGAACCAAACGGCAAGCCTTGCGATCATTGTTCGATGTGTAATTCACACGGATTTTAATTATTTACTTTAATTAGTTGTTGTATTTGCGGGAGCAGTCGTCGAATTATTTCTACGCATCGTGTTCGGATCGCCAACATCAGGTGCAACATCTGATCCGGGTTGTGCTTTAAATTGAGTTTCCTCGGGAAAACCGAATAAACCCGCCGTAATTACAGCCGGAAATTGATTTCGCGTCGTATTATATTCCGTCACGATCTTATTATAATCTTCACGCTTGGTTGCTATGCGATTTTCCGTTCCGGCAAGTTCATCCTGAACTTTCATAAACGCCTCGCTGGATTTTAGATCGGGATACGATTCCTGCAAACTCAAAAGTCTGCCGATTGTTCCGCCGAAGCTGTTTGCCGCATCCATTACGGCTTGGCGTTGTTCCGGCGTTTTTTCCGTCGGCGGAGCAGCTTGCGACGCATTTAAGAGTTTCGAGCGGGCTTCGGAAATCTGTCCGAAAACTTCCTGTTCCTGAACGCCCGCCATCTGTGCTGTTTTAATTAGATTCGGAATCAAATCAGCCCGGCGTTGAAGCTGACTTTCGACATTTGCCCAAGCACCTTTTACATTTTGCTGTTTTGCCGTCAAGTCATTGTAACTGCATCCCGATAAACCGAATGCAATAACCATTATGAGCGATAATAAAATTGCTCTTTTCATAATATTTCTCCTGTTTTTTTGTAAATTGTAAATCGTAAATCATTACGAAAATAACTCTTTTTACTTTTTACTTTCCTCACTCATTTTATCAACCGCTTCGATAACTTTTTCAATCTGCTCCATGTAATCTGCAAAAAGCTGATTGGCAGATTTTTCCGTCAACGGTTCGTTTTTTGTATTTTCCCGAATATCGAAAATTTTAGCAAATGGTTTTCCGTCTATTTTAAGATTTTGAATGGTCAAAGCGACGATTTCTTCTTTTGTAACTGGCGGTTCATAACCCAAAAGCAAAAGCACGGCACGAAACAATGAGGAAAAACTCGTCAGACTTTCTGCCATTAAATTAATCAAGCTGTCTGCCGAAACCGAAGCATGAATATACTCACGGCGGAGTTTTATCAATTTACTGCGAAGTTCAAATTCGGTTTGATGCCGCAGATATTTATCGGAAATTTTTACATCTTCCAACACATCAAATCCGTATAAAACCTTTCTCGCACGTTCCATAAAATGAAACTCTATGGGAAAAACATCGCCGGCGTGTTTTATTTCATCAACCGTAAAATAAACCGGAATCGGATGTCCCATTCTATTCCATTCACGCATACAGGCGTGAGCGTTCCGCAAATCATTCGGCGTAATTTCGTGCAGAGCGATCAGTAAATTGTAATCCGATTCCTGCGGAATAAAATCACCCGCCGCCGCCGAACCGTATAAAATTACCGAAGCCAGATTTCCGCCGTGCGTGTGTTTTAAATCATCAATAAAATTGTCAAAATAATGTTTCATAATTCATAATCTGTATTTAGTAATTGAATTACCAACCGCCGCCTGCACCGCCGCCGCCAAAATCACCGCCGCCGCCGAATCCGCCCCAGCCGCCACCGGAACTTCCGCCGCCCCAACTCGAACCGCCTGATGAACCGCCGCCCGAACCGCCGCCGAGAACAATTCCCGTCAGAATGCCCGATAAAATATCGCCAGCCACATCGCTGCCGCTGTTTCTTCTGCGTCGTCTTCCGCCGCCGCCACCTCCGCCGGAGTTCGATATTATTATAAAAATAATTATTCCGATAATAATCAAACAAACAAAAAATCCGCTGCATTCATCTGAATCGTTATAACGTCTATCATCATTTCCGCGAAAATCATCGTTGTGATTAACCGGAGTTTCACCGGTTTGTTTAGCTTTTATTGTGCGTATGTAAGCATCAATCGTATCTTCGATACCTTTGCTGTAATTTCCGCGTTTGAATTGCGGCACGAGATACTGCCTTTGCAGAGATCCGACTAAGCCGTCGGGAAGTTCGTCTTCTAAATCGCGGCTGACCTGCGTAAAATATTTTCTGTCTTTGACGGCAACCAAAAGCAGAGCCCCCGGATTATCATTTTCACGTGAGCCGATTCCCCAGCCCCTGGCAACCGCTAAAGAATAATCAAAAATCGGACGATCTCCGGTTGTATCAACAACTGCCACGCCGATCTGAACCTTTGGATTAGAAGTGTTCTCGAACTCACGTATCTGATCTTCAATTCTCTGTTTGGCGGCTGAATCCAAAACTCCCGCATAATCCATTACGGGACTTGTCGGTGCTGAAAGCGGAGATTTATCTAATGTGAAAGGTTCGCCTGTTTGCGAAAGAGAGATTTGTGCCAAACTGCACAAAAGAAAAATCAAACCTAAAATTTTTGTAAAATTTCTACTCATTTATTTAAAACTTTTTCTAGCCTTCCAAAATTCCGTGCAATGCCAAATGCAGAACAAAAAACAATGCTACACCTGCGAAGACTGAAAAGGAAACGAGCGGATTTTTTCCGCCGTGGTGATTTACTTCGGGAATCAGATCGCTTGCCGCCACATATAATGTAACACCTGCGGCAACGGGAAGGGCATACGCGACTGAGTTTTGCAGATTCATTCCAATTATATAAAATCCAAGAACGCCGATCAAAGTTGTTAGTCCAACGAGAGATGTAGCAAACATAACTTCCTTAAATCCTTTTCCGGCTGCTAGAATCATTGAAGCAATTGTAAAACCTTCGGGAAATTTATGCAGAAAAATTGCAATAAACATCAGAATTCCGACATTTGAATTAACTTGCGAAGCGGCGGAGATCGAAACGCCGTCAAAAAATGCGTGAATAAGAAGTCCGCCGATTGCCGTGTAGGCGGATTTTGTTGAAATTAAATGGTCGGAATGAACTTCCTCGCCGAGATGAAAATGCGGTGCGATGGTGTGTTCAAAAAATTGCGTCAGCATATAGCCGCCCAGAAGCAGAAGCATCGGGACATAAAAAACTTCATCTGTTTGCGGCACAAATTCCGGATTCTGCCAAAGTTTGATTGTTTCAGGCAGAATCTCTATTAAAGTTACGCTAAGCATAAAACCTGCACCGAGAGCAAGCAGATATTTAAGAAATTTTCTATATTGTTTGTGAATTCCTGTGGGAAATAAAATCCAGCCGCCAAAGACGGTTGCCAACGCAACGATGATTCCGAATATTAATAATTGAATGAAGGTAATTTGCATAAAATCTTAAACCTTACAAAGACAAAATGTTAATGCGGATAATTATGACATTGAGTTAGAAATTAATAAATCACTAAAGTAAAAATTATAAAAAACGGTTTTAAACACGTGATTAAAAAACAATTTCAGAAATAATCTTGACATAACTTCCAAAATCAGCGTAAAATTCATATTAATTAGATGAAAGCAGTCTGATATGGAAATCAGATGCCAAGGTAACTTTCCAAAAAAAGTGTTTAAAAAATTAAGCAGTTTTCCCTGAAAAGATGAAAGTTAAAGTTTTAATCTTGAAAAAGTTGGAGCAAAAAGACGGTTAAATATCACAAAAGCAAAAAATGAAAAGCCAACTCAAATTAAAAAACAAACAGTATTTTTAAGAAATATAGATTTAGGTGAATTTTGTTCTTTGAATAAACTTGAAACACAAACCGAAGATTTGCATAAATCCATATTACTTGCGGAAAGCATTGAATTTATTGAGCCTTCGGGCAAAAAAAATATCGTAGATGCGACTTTGGGTTTGGGCGGACATACGGAAGCAATTTTGTCGGTTTCCGAAAAAATAAATGTTTTCGGAATAGACCAGGATATTGAAGCGATTGAATTTGCGAAAAAAAGACTCGACAAATTCGGCAGTAGAATAAAAATTCTTCAGGCGAATTTTTCTGAAATTAAGCAAGTGTTAAAGGAAGCCGGGATTGAAGAAGTTAACGGAATTATCGCTGATCTGGGCGTTTCATCGTTGCAGTTTGACAGCCCGGAACGCGGATTCAGTTTTCGTTTTGACGCACCGCTCGATATGCGTATGGACAAAAATTCTGAAACTGAAACAGCTGCCGAGCTGCTTGCCGGACTTTCTGAAGAAGAAATTGCGAACCTGATCTATGAATACGGCGAAGAAAGATTTTCAAGACGAATTGCCCGCCGAATTGTCGAAAGAAGAAAAATGGGTAATCCCATAGAAACGACATTTGAACTGGCTGAACTGGTTAAAAGTTCCGTTAAGAGAAGCCGAAAAGACAAAATTCATCCTGCCACAAAAACTTTTCAGGCGTTACGGATTGCGGTAAACAGTGAACTTGAAATTTTAGAAACTTTTCTACGTGATAGCGTAGATTTGTTGAACGCCGATGGAAGACTTGTAGTTATTACGTTTCATTCCCTAGAAGACAGAATTGTTAAACGGACGATGCAGAATTTAAGCGGACGTTGCTTCTGTCCTCCCAAATTTCCGAAATGCGTTTGCGGAGCAGTTAAGAAAATCGAAATTCTGACACGCAAACCAATTATTCCGAGTGAACAAGAACAGAGGGAAAATCCGCGTTCAAGGAGTGCGAAACTTCGTGCTTGCCGAAAAATTTAATTCTTTTGTCAGATAGAGAGAAATAGAAATGAGAAAAAGAAACCTGCCCGGAAACAAAACAAAAAATTCAAAAGTGAATCGCCAACGCGACCCGATTCCCTGGAAGTATTGTCTTTTGACATTAGCCTGCGGACTGCTTCTGGTAGTCGGATTTTTTTATGCGGCACGCTCGCATTTTTCTTCGATGGAGTATGCGATGAAAAATGCCGAACTTCGCAAGCAGATTGACGATCTGCAATCGGAAGCACGCCGTTTAAAACTTGCCAGGGAAATCGCCTTGTCGCCCGCCGAAATAAAAATAGCCGCTGAAAAATTCGGACTAACGACGATGACCGCGAGAAATATCGAGGTTTTAGAAACAAAACCCGTTGAAAAATCTTTTGAAAATTTGGATAAAAAAGAAAATGATCGGGATGTGAAATCCAAATCAGAACCAAAAAGCGATTCGGACTTAAAGAAAAAAGATAAACGAGAAACTTCAACAAAATCCGATAAAACAGACAAAGATAAATCGGAAAATAAAAAGCCCGAAAAAAAAGAAAATCAGGAAACTTTTAAGAAAGACGGAAATTTAAAAACACAGATTGCTAAAAAATAATTTGAGAAAAATGTCCAAGCGTTCACGAAAAATTAAAAGAAAAAAGACTTCAATGCAGACTGCGTTTACGCGGTATATGCTGATCGTTGCAGTTTTTATTTTCTGGATTGCGGCAATCGGTGTGCGGCTGGTTCATTTGCAAGTCAATCAACACGAATGGCTACGCGAACAGGCTCTCGACCAACGAAGTTACGAGTATAAAAGCAAGATGCTACGCGGCACGGTCTTTGACCGCAATGAACGGACTCTGGCGATGAGCATCAAGGTCAAATCTTTATATGCCGATCCGACGGAAATTGACGATATTGAATATACGGCGAAACGCATCGCGGATATTTTGAAAATTAAGCCGGAAGAGATTATTAAAGATTTACAGGCAGGCAAAGAAAAGGAAAAAAGATTTATCTGGATTGCACGCAAATTGGACGAAGAACAATATCAGGAAATCAATAAAATTTTAGTTGACAGCAGTTTGAAAAAATACGATCTGCCGAAATTTGCCGGACTTCATTGGCGGGAGGAACAAAAAAGAAGCTATCCCTATAAAAATCTAGCCGCCACAGTAATCGGTTTTACAAATTCCGAGCATCTGGGGCTGGCGGGAATTGAAATGTCGCAGGAGGAAGTTTTAAAAGGCGAGATTAACAGTAGCTTTCGTGAACGCGACCGGCTCGGCAGAGTTTATGATGAAACAGCAATAGAACGCGAACCGCCGAAGGATGTCGTTTTGACGATCAACAGTTCGATTCAATATAAAACTGAAGAAGCCCTCGCTAAAGGCGTAAAAATTTCCAATGCAAAATCGGGCAAAGCCATCGTTTTAGATCCGAAAACGGGTGAAATTCTGGCAATGGCAAATTATCCGTCCTTTGATCCGAATGAATTTCAAAAACTTGATCCGAGTGAATTTACAAATCACGTAATTCAGGATAATTATTCGCCCGGTTCGGTTTTTAAACTAATAACTTATAGTGCCGCCCTGGAAGAGAATTTGATCGAACCTGAAGAAATAGTTGACTGCGGCAACGGAACAATTACCGTCGGCGGACATACATTTACGGATTCGCATTCAATCGGCAGAGTTACCTACACAAAAGCATTTGCTAATTCGAGCAATGTCGGAGCAATAAAAACCGGGCAGGAAGTCGGTAAAGATAAATTTTATCAATATGCCCGAAAATTCGGTTTCGGTGAGAAAACGGGCATCAATCTGCCAGCCGAAACAAGTGGAATTTTGCGTCCGCCGGACAAATGGAACGGCGATTCTCTGGCTTCGATGTCAATCGGATATGAAATTGGTGTAACGGCTTTACAAAGTGCTTCCGCTTTTGCGACTATTGCAAACGACGGCGTAAAAATCCAACCGCATATTATTAAAGAAATCAGACAATCGGACGGAAAAACAGTTTCGACAATTAAGCCTGAAATGAAAAGAATCGTAAGTGTCGAAACCGCCCGTGATTTGCGTAAAATGCTGCGGCAGGTAGTCTTGGACGGCACGGCAAAAACTGCTCAACTGACGGGTTATACATCGGCGGGGAAAACCGGCACGGCTTGGAAATATGATGCGAAGATCAAAGCCGTTAATCCAAATAAATATGTTTCTTCATTTATCGGATTTGCCCCGGCGGATGATCCGCGTGTAGTTATTGCAATTGTTGTAGATGAGCCGCAGGGAGCTTTTCGTTACGGCGGACAGGTTGCCGGACCAGTTTTCCGCGAAATCGCCGAACAGGTTTTGCCGGAATTAAACGTCAAGCCCGACGGAACTCTGCCGAAGGATTTTTTGATTGATGATGATAAAAGGTTTGATGATGTTGATAATGGAAACTTGATTGACACAACGATTGCCGAAAATAAGGAAAAACCGGAAGAAAAAACTCAACCGCAAAATAAGGAAAAAGTCGCTGAAACCAAAAAAGTAAAACCAGAAAAACCGGAAAAATCGGAGAAAGAGCAAAAGAAAAATAACCAAAAAGACAAACCAAAAACGGTGGAAGAAATAAAATCAGACGAAAAGAAATCACTGGAGAGCAAAGACAAAAAAACTTGAAATTAGCCAAAACCATTAAATATATGAACGCTGATGCGTCAAATTTGAATCCCGCTTTACTCGAATCGGCAGTTACAAAATTTCAAACCGATTCCCGCCAAGTCAAAGCTGGCGAAGTGTTTTTTGCTTTCTCGCAGCCGGAGTTTGAAAATAACTGTTTTAACGGGGATTTTATGGACGCAACGAAATTCATTCCATCCGCTTTTGAAAAAGGTGCGATTGCCGCAGTTACCAGAAAAGACAGATTTAAGGAAAACCGCGAAACGCTGGCAGAATATGCGGACAAACTGATATTTGCCGAAGATGTCATCGTTGCTTTTCAAAAATTAGCACATCACGTCTATCTGGATTGGAACAAATCTGTCGTTGCGATTACAGGAAGTGCCGGAAAAACGACTGCTAAGGAATTGACCGCTCACGTGCTTGAATCAGCGGGCAGAAAAGTTTTGCGGAATGAGAAGAATTTAAATAACGGTCTTGGACATCCGATGACGGTTTTGAAATTGGCGGAAGACGATTCTTATGACGTTGCCGTTCTGGAAATGGGAATGTCCACGCCGAACAGGGAAATTGCCCGTTTATGCGAAATCACGCCGCCCGATTTTGCCGTCGAATTAAATGTTCTGCCCGTTCACGTCGAACATCTCGGCTCGATTGAAAATGTCGCTAAAGCAAAAGCCGAATTGGTCGAAGGCTTAAAAGAAAACGGGACGGCGATTCTGAATGCTGATGATTCTCGCGTTTCGGAAATGCAAAATCTGCATAATGGAAAAGTTATAACTTACGGAATCGAAAATAAAACCGACGTAAAAGCGGAAAATATCGAAATGAAGCGATTCGGCGAAACTCATTTTTTGTTAAAAACTCCCGACGGAGAAGCACAAGTCGTTTTTCAGCTTTCGGGAAAACACAATGTTTTGAATGCTTTAGCGGCTTCGGCAGTTGGTTGTGCTTTTGGAATGACGGCAAAAGAAGTCGCCGAATCTCTAAATACAGTTAAACCGCCAAAGCAACGCGGCGAGATTTTGCACTTTGAAAAAGGTTTCACAGTTATAAATGATTCTTATAATTCAAATCCATCGGCACTTTTGAAAATGGTCGCAACTTTGAACGATGGAGCAAAAGCGGAGAACCGCAAAATTGTTGTTGCAGGTGAAATGCTCGAACTCGGCAAAGAAGAAAAAGCAATTCACAGGGAAACGGGAAAGATTTTAGCCGAAGAAGGCGGAATTCATTGGCTGATAGGCGTACGGAATCTGGCAAATGAAATGGTCGAATCGGCGAAAGAGAACGGTTTGGAAAATACAGACTTCTTTGAAAATTCCGATGAAGCAGGCGAATTTTTATGCGGTGAAATTATGGAAAAAGATTTGGTTTTAGTCAAAGGTTCGCGTGGTGTTCGGACAGAAAAAGTTATTGAAAAGTTATTAGAAAAATTTAAGTTGAGCGAGTGAAAAAAAAGCAGTTAGTAATTTGCTATTTTAGATATTTGAAAAAAATCGCAAATCGCAAATCCAAAATGGCAAATCAAACAGATGCTTTATCATTTATTATACGAAATATTTTTTAAGACATACGGAACGACAAACGAATCGTTTTTGTTGAAGGGATTAAACGTCTTTCAATACGTAACTTTTCGTACCGCTTGGGCGACGATAACCGCTCTTTTGATCTCGCTTTTATTTGGCGGAAAGGTTATCAAAAAAATTGCCGAACTCGGAGTCGGACAGGAAATCCGCGAAGAATTATCTGAAGAACATCAGGCAAAAAAGGGAACGCCGACGATGGGCGGAGTTTTGATTTTGGGAGCGGTTTTGATCTCGACCGTTCTCTGGGCAAGGCTCGACAGCCTTTATTTGTGGCTCACATTAGGTGCGACGCTGGCTTTCGGAGCAATCGGATTTGTTGACGATTATATAAAAATCGTTAAAAAACGCAGTTTGGGTTTAACCGAAATACAGAAAATTGTTTTCCAATTGCTGGCAGCAGTTTTGGTCTGGAGCGTTTTGTATTTTTCGCCGATGTTATTTGAATCGGCGGCGAATTATCCGTGGAATTTGAGTATTCCGTTTCTTAAAGCCACGGCAATTCCGTATGGAATCACATATATTCCGCCTTTTCTATATTTGTTCTTTATAATTTTCGTCCTGCTCGGTTCGTCAAACGCCGTAAATCTGACCGACGGAATGGACGGTTTGTGTATCAGCGTTACGTTTATTGCAATGTCGGCTCTGACGGCTCTGACGTATGTTTCAAGCGACGGGCGTTTGTCAAAATATCTGGATATTACGCATAAACCGGAAGCGGCGGAATTGACGGTTTTCTGCGGTGCGATGGTCGGGGCAAGTCTCGGATTTCTGTGGTATAACGCACCGAAAGCCGAAGTTTTTATGGGCGATGTCGGTTCGTTGGCTATTGGCGGAGCAATGGGAACAGTGGCGATCTTAACCAAACAGGAATTTATGCTCCCGTTTATCGGCGGAATTTTCATAATTGAAGCACTTTCCTCAATAATACAAAGGGGATATTTCAAATTTACCAGACGCACAACAGGAGTTGGCAAAAGGATATTTCGTCAAGCCCCGCTCCATCACCATTTTCAAATGGCGGATAAGGCAGGCAGGAAAATGAGTGAGCCGAAAATCGTTTTCAGATTTGTGATCGTGGCGATTTTATTTGCATTGCTGAGTTTGTCCACACTTAAACTTAGATAATTTTGATGGAAATTAATGGTCGAAAAAGTTTAGTTTTGGGAGCAGGAAAATCGGGCGTTGCGTCCGCCAAATTTTTAGCTGAAAAAGGTGCGGTTGTTGCACTTCACGATAAAAAAAAGATTTCCGATTGGTCGGAAGAAGCACGTTCTTTGAAAAATGAATTTAATGTCGGTTTGATTGACGGGAATTTGCCTTCGTGGCTGCTCGATCAAATTGATCTGGTTGTGATTTCGCCCGGCGTTCCGACAAATGTTATTCCCGCAAAATATGTCGAACGCAAAGACGGCGAAGTTATCGGCGAAGTCGAACTTGCTTATCGTTTTATGAAAGGTCGGATTATTGGAATTACGGGTTCAAACGGAAAGACGACGACGACGAGTTTGATCGGAGAACTGCTAAAAAATGCCGGAATTAAAACGCAGGTCGGCGGAAATATCGGCACGACGCTTTTGTCTCTGGCGGAAAGTTCGACGGATGAAACCTGGACGGTGGCGGAACTTTCGAGTTTTCAGCTTGAAACCATCAAAGATTTTCGCCCTGAAGTCGGGATTTGTTTAAACATTACACCGAATCATATGGACAGATACGATCTTTTTACTGATTACGCCGCCGCGAAACATCGTCTTTTTATGAATCAGACAAATGAAGATTTAGCGGTTTTGAATGCGGATGATGAAATTACGAAATCTTGGGCAAGCGGTTTGAAGGCGAATGTTTCGTTGTTTTCGACAAATAAAGAATTAGATGAAGGGTTGTTTTTACGCGGGCGAGATTTAATTTGTCGTGCAAATGGAAAGGAAAAAGTTTTGACAACACGCAATGATATGAATTTACGCGGAGTTCATAATGTGCAGAATATCCTGGCAGCACTTGCGGCGGGACTCGCTTGCGGTTGCGATTTGGATTCGATGCGGGAGACGATTCAAACTTTCAAAGCGGTTGAGCATCGGCTGGAGTTTGTTGATGAAATTGCAAATGTGAAATTTTATAACGATTCAAAAGCAACGAGTGTTGATGCGACTTTGAAGGCACTCGAAGCATTGAGTGAAGAAGACGGCGAAATAATTTTAATTCTTGGCGGTTTGGGAAAAAATGCTCCGTATGAGCCGCTTGAAAAGTTGATCGAAAAGAAAGTTCGCAAATTGGTTTTGATCGGTGAAGATGCTGACAACATCGAATCGCAACTGAAAAATTCGGCGGAAATCATTCGTGCCGGTTCAATGAAAGACGCGGTTCGGCAAAGTTTTGAAAATGCGAAAGGCGGCGATTCGGTTCTGCTTGCTCCCGCGTGTGCGAGTTTTGATATGTTTGCAAGTTATGAGGAACGGGGAAAAGTATTTAAGAAAGCGGTCAGCAAGAAAAAAGCTGAAGGCTGAAAGATAATCGCTGACAGTTAATAAAAAATGGCAAAGAAACTGCGAATAGATTGGTTTATGTTTGCGATCACGGCAGCGTTGGCGTTGTTCGGTGCGGTTATGGTTTACAGTGCATCGGCGATGATCTCGCTTCGTGAAACAGACGGCGAAACGCAGTTTGCATACTTTTATAAGCAGTTCGGATTTACGGTTATCGGTTTAGCCGTGATGTATGCGACGAGTAAAATTCATTACAAATGGTATCAGCATAAGTTTGTCGTTTACGGAATTTTAACGGTAACGGTTTTGCTGCTTTTGTCCGTTTTTTCATTTCCCGCAATTAATGGAGCGAGGCGTTGGATAAGGTTTCCGGGATTTTCCTTTCAGCCGTCTGAATTTGCGAAGGTCGCATTGCCGATTTTCCTGGCTTATTTTTTGACAAAAAATGAAAATCTCATTGGCGAAATAAAGGAAACTGTTTTGCCGTGTGCGGGAGTTCTGGCTATTTTGTGCGGATTGATTTTTCTCGAACCCGATTTGGGAACGGTCATTGTTTTATGTGCGGTCTTTGTCAGCATATATTTTGTCGCCGGTGCAAAAATTCTGCATCTGGCGGCGGTTAGTGCAATTTTACTGTTCGGCGGAATTCTTGCACTCGTGCTTGCACCGTGGCGATTTGAAAGATTAATGGCATTTCTTGATCCATTTGCGAAGTCGGATACGTCGGGTTATCAAGTCGTCCAATCACTTTATGCAATCGGTTCGGGCGGGATTTTCGGCGAAGGTTTTGCACGCGGTCAGCAGAAACTTTTTTATTTGCCGTATCCCTATTCGGATTTTATTTTTGCAGTCGTTGGCGAAGAATTCGGACTCGTCGGAACGCTTGCAATCGTTTTGGCTTTCGGACTTTTACTATGGCGTGGAACTCGTGCCGCTTTGCTTGCTCCCGACAGATTCGGGATGCTTTTAGGGATTGGAATTATCACGGGAATTGTCGTGCAGGCTCTTTTTAATATCAGCGTTGTTATTTCGATTCTGCCTGCCAAAGGAATTCCGCTGCCGTTTATTTCCTACGGCGGTTCGTCGGTGATCGTAACGCTTTTTGCCGTAGGGATTTTATTAAATATTTCGCAGCATTCGGGTTTTATTTCGTTTGAAGATGGACTCCACGCAACTCGAACATCGGGAAAAGATAGAAAGCAATCGCCGAAAGCGAAAACTTCCGTGAAGCGGAAAACGACGCGAAGAAAGTCGAATTTGAAATAGAATTTTTTATCGTTGAAGTTTTATAAATGTGCTAACGGCACAACTGAAAATAGCCCAGCCATTTATGGCTGGGAATATTTGAAAACAAGATTGTAAGTCCCACAGGGACGACAGAATATCAAACTGTCGTCCTTTCAGGACTCTAAGATTTAATCGCAAATAACCCAGCGATGAATCGCTGGGTTATTTCCTAACGTCCGCTTTGCAGACTGATGGGAAAATCAAAATGAAAGTATTAATCGCCGCAGGTGGAACGGGCGGACATATTTATCCGGGAATTGCCGTGGCGAAAGAGATTTTGCGGCGTGGTAAAAATAGCGAAGTTAGGTTTGTTGGAACTGAACGCGGATTGGAGTCGAGAATTGTTCCCGAAAATGGTTTTGAATTGTCGTTCATTGAAAGCAAGGGACTGAAAAGCGTCGGTTTGGTCGGGAAATTGAAAGGACTTGCGTTATTGCCGAAAAGTTTTTTGCAGGCGAGGAAGATTTTGAAAAGTTTTAAGCCCGATGTTGTGGTCGGTGCGGGCGGATATGTTACGGGACCTGTTCTTTTGACGGCGAGTTTTTTGAAAATTCCGACTCTTGCAATGGATTCAAACGCTCTGCCCGGATTTACAAATCGGCAATTAGCGAGATTTGTTACAAAAGCGGCTCTGACATTTGAAGAAGCGTTGCCGTATTTTGGGAACAAAGGTGTCGTTACGGGAAATCCGGTTCGTAAAGAGTTTTTTGAAATTAAGCCGAAACCGCGTGGTGAAAAATTAAATATTTTATTATTCGGCGGTTCGCAGGGAGCGAGGGCGATAAATCTGGCGATGATTGATGCCTTAAAAAACTTGAGTGATGTAAAAGACGAATTAAACATTACACATCAAACGGGCAAACTTGATTTTGAAACGGTCAAAAAAGGTTACGCCGATAACGGTTGGAACGAAGCCGATGTTCGAGAATATATTTCCGATATGGTTTCGGAATTTGCAAAAACGGATTTGATAATTTCGCGTGCGGGAGCGACAACCTGTGCGGAAGTTGCGGCGGCGGGAAAGGTTGCGATTATGATTCCGCTTCCGACGGCGGCGGACGATCATCAACGCAAAAATGCTGAATCATTGGAAAATAACGGTGCGGCGAAGATGATCATACAGAAAGATTTGAATGGCGAAAGTTTGGCAAATGAAATTAAAAATTTTATAAATTCGCCGGAGAAAATAACCGAAATGGAAAAATCAGCGAAGAAAATGGCGAAGAAAGATGCGGCATCGGTTACGGTTGATTTAATTGAAGACATAGCGAAGGGAGCGTAATTCGTAATACGCAATATGTGAAAAAAAAGCGAATAACGAATGACGTAGAACGAATTGCGTAAAGCGTTATCACGAAAAAGGAAATGTTCAGGCACGTAAAAAATATACATTTTATAGGAATCGGCGGCATCGGGATGTCGGGGATCGCGGAGGTTTTGTGTAATTTGAAGTTTAATGTTACGGGTTCTGATTTGAACAAATCAAAAAATACGAAGCGGTTGGAAACACTTTTCGGGATAAATGTTGCCGAAGGTCATTCGGCGGAAAATGTCGGAGATGCACAGGTTGTTGTTTATTCATCGGCGATAAAAGATGATAACGCGGAAATTCAAGCGGCGAAGGAGCAGAAAATTCCGATAATTCCCCGTGCGGAAATGCTGGCTGAATTGATGACGCTTGTGCCGTATTCGGTGGCGGTTTCGGGTTCGCACGGGAAAACCTCGACAACTTCGATGGTGGCGACGGTTCTGGGACACGCCGGAGTTGATCCGACGACGATTGTCGGAGGTGTCGTTGATACGCTCGGCTCAAACGCGAAACTTGGGAAAAGCGAATGGTTTGTAACGGAAGCGGATGAAAGTGATCGTTCTTTTTTAATGCTTTATCCGACAATTTCCGTCATCACTAATATTGACCGTGAGCATATGGAATCTTACAAAGGAATGGATGATGTGATGCAGTGTTTTACTGATTTTTCCAACAAAGTTCCTTTTTACGGGGCAAATATTTTATGTCTTGATGATCCGAATGTGCAGTCAATTATTCCAAATTTGAAACGACGGATTATTACTTACGGTTTCAGCCGGCAAGCGGATATTTCAGCGGACAGTATTAAATTTAATGACGATTTCAGTTCGACGTTTTCGGTCTATCTGCACGATGAAAAACTTGGTGAGATAAATTTGCCTGTTCCCGGAAAACATAATGTTTATAATGCTCTGGCAGCAACGGCGGTAGCTTTGGAACTTGATGTCGAATTCCCGAAAATTGCCGAAGCATTTTCGCAGTTTCAAAATGCAAATCGGCGGTTTCAATATAAAGGCGAAGTTAATGACATTAAAGTTATAGACGACTACGGACATCATCCGACGGAGATTCTGGCAACGCTTGAAGCGGCAAAAAATGGTGCGGACGGACGACGAATCGTGATCGTGTTTCAGCCGCATCGTTATTCCCGCACGCAGGATTTGATGGAAGATTTTGCGACGGCTTTTAATAACGCCGATGCCGTTTATTTGTTGGATATTTATCCGGCGAGCGAAAAACCGATTGAGGGAATTACGGCGGAAATTTTGGCGGAAAAAATCGAGAAATTCGGACATCGAAATGTCAAATATATCGGTGGTGTCGAGGATGCCGCCGGGAAAGTTGTCGAAGACTTAAAGCCGAACGATCTGGTAATCACACTTGGAGCGGGAAGTATTACAAATCTTTCCGATGAAATTTTAGAACTTTTGGGAAAGGAGTAAGAAAATGGTTGAAAAAACTACTACAAGACGCAAAACCGGAACGACTGCAGCCCGACGCAGAAGAAGCAACACCAACACGCGAAGCAAAAAAGGTTCGAGTAAGGCTGTGGATTTCTTTGTTCCGATGTTTTTTATTTTCTGCATTCTATTTTGTTTGGGTTTTCTGATGTTTATGGGTTACAGAACGGCGGCGGCTTCGTCTTTTTTTGATATTGAAAAAGTTGAAACGAAGGGAACGGAAAATATTTCGCCTAAAAAGATTGAAAAAATCGTCAAATCGCATACGGCTAAAACGGGCGTTTGGAACGCCGATTTGGAAGCGATAAAAAGTGATGTTAATGAATTTAAATACGCGAAAAATGTAAGTGTTTCAAGAGTTTTGCCGAATTCCATACAGGTCGTTGTTGACGAACGGATTCCGAAAGCGATTGTTCGTCTGGACGGAAAAAATGTTTGGGTGGATGAAGATGCGGTGATTTTAAATCGGGTTTCCGGCGAAGAAAAAAATATTCCTTTTATGATGTTCGGTTGGGACGAAGATAATACCGCAAAGGCAAAAGAAAATAATAAAAAACGGGTCAAACTCTATTTGACTTTGCAGGAAGAATGGCAGGAATTCGATCTTGTCAGTCGGGTTGCGGCAGTTAATTTGTCCGATTTGAATGACCCGCAGGCAATTGTTACGGATTCGGGCGAGCGTGTAACGATTTCTCTTGGAAATGAAGAACATAAAAAGCGTCTGCAAAAAGCACTGGAAGTAGTTGCGGGAAAGGGAACGAAGATAGAATCCGTGATTACGAGCGGCGTTAATCCAATAATCGGTTATCGTAATTCGTAAAATAAAAAGTGATTATGAATAGAAATAAATTCAAACAGGATGAACAGGATTTACAGGAGAAAAAATGATTGAATAAATTAAAGTTATTTATCTTGTCCAACTTATTTAAATATTTCCTTAAACTAATTCCGTTTCGGTAAAAAAAAATATGAATAATCATTCAATCCAAGCAGTTGGTTTAGACATCGGGACAAGCCGTGTGCGGTGCGTCATCGGTGAGGGAAAAGATGACGGGAAACTGAGCATTGTCGGCTTTGCACAGACCGATTCGCGTGGGCTTCGACGCGGGATTGTAACGACCACGAATTCGGTTGTCGAATCAATCAAAAAAGCCGTTGAAGAAGCCGAAAGAATGAGCGGTCTGGAAATTCAGCTGGCGACGGTTAATCTTTCGGGCGAACATCTGCAAGGGCAAAACAAAAGCGGCGTTGTAGCGGTTGCCGGAACGGGACGCGAGATAACGAATGACGATGTTGATCGGGCGATAGAATCGGCGACGGCGATCCAACTTCCGGCGGGTTGGGAAATCGCAGACCGTCTGCCGCAGGAATTTATCATTGACGGGCAAGACGGAATTATCGAGCCGGTCGGAATGCGTGGCTCGCGGCTTGAAGCACTCGTTCACATCGTTACAAGTCCGAGTGCGGGCGGACAAAATATTGTCAAAGCAATTCATAATTCGGGTTTGGAAATAGAAGAAATGATGCTCGAACCGCTTGCCGCCGCGACTTCAACTTTAAGCGATGAAGACAGAGAATACGGCTGTGCATTAGTAAATATCGGTGCGGAAATAACTTCCTTGATGATTTTTGGACGCGGTGCGGTTCAGCATACTGCTGTTTTTCCATTCGGCGGAATGCACTTTACAAAAGATATTGCAACGGGCTTGCGTGTTTCGATTCCCGAAGCCGAAGAAATTAAACATCAAATGGGATGCGTGGCTGGTTATTTAATGAGCGAGGAAGAAAAACAGCAGATTATCGAAATCACACCCGTCGGCAGAAGCGAAACGCGGCAGCTGACCAAAGAAATTCTCTGCGATATTTTGCAGCCGCGTGGAATCGAGCTTTTGCAGCACATCGCTCAGGAAGTGGCTCATGCTTCTTCACAAATTTCGAGCGGTGTAATTTTGACCGGCGGCACTTCTTCAATTCGCGGAATAGTTGAAGTCGCCGAACAGGTTTTTGACGCTCCGACGAGAATCGGTTTTCCCCAAAAAAGACATTTTGCGGGATTAATAGATGAACTGGAAAGCCCTGAATGGGCTGTGGCTACTGGACTTGCTTTATCTTCAATGCGTTCGCAAATTCGTGAGTATAATTCCGGCGGAAAGTCGCCGACTCGCAAGGTTGCCGAATGGTTTGAGAATTTTAGAGGAAAATTTAGATAAATTTAACATTTCAACTGGATTTTTAACCGCAATTCGTTGTATGCTAGTTTCCCATAGGCACTACATCTTGTTGAAATAAGAAAAATCGCAATTTCCACTAAGTTATACATCACAAGTTCTATTTATTTTATAAAAAGGAAGTAATAATAATGACAACGGACGGTCTGAACAGCACAAATAATAAGATAAGCATCCTAATGGACGATGAACCTGTTACCGGGGCAAAAATCAAGGTTATAGGTGTCGGCGGCGGCGGCGGCAATGCCGTCAATCGGATGATCGAGGCAGGAATAAAAAACGTCGAGTTTATCGTCGCCAATACGGATGTGCAGGCTCTTAATGATTCAAAAGCACCGATGAAAATTCAATTGGGATCGCATCTGACACGCGGTTTAGGAGCGGGAGCAGACCCACACACCGGACGTGAAGCGGCGATTGAGGACACGGAAAAGATTATGAATGTCCTCGAAGATTCCGATATGGTTTTTGTCACGACCGGCTTAGGCGGCGGAACAGGAACGGGTGCTGCTCCGGTAATTGCCGCGTTAGCGATTGAAATGGGTGCATTGACCGTTGCCGTTGTTACGAAACCTTTTTCGGTTGAAGGCAAAAAGCGTATGATGCAGGCGGAAAAAGGTTTAGCCGAATTACGCGGATGCGTTGATACAATAATTACGATTCCTAATTCTAAACTCAAGGAAGTCGAGGAAAAAATTTCTATTAAAGAAGCCTTTCAAAGAGCCGACGATATTCTGCTCCAAGCTGTTCAGGGAATTTCCGATTTGATTACGATTCCGGGGATAATTAACCTCGATTTTGCCGATGTTAAATCCGTGATGAAAGGAATGGGTGTAGCTTTAATGGGCATCGGACACGGCACGGGCGACGGGGCGGCAGTCAAAGCGATGAAAGCCGCGATTGATTCTAAACTCCTCGAAGAAAATTCGATCAAGGGTGCAAAAGGTGCACTGATAAATATTACGGGTTCGGAAAACACACCGCTTAATGAAATCGAGGAAGCAATCGCACTCGTTCACGACGAAGCCCACGAAGATGCCGAGATCATTTTCGGAACGGTCTATAATGAAGATTGCGGGGATGATGTAAAAATTACGGTTATCGCTACGGGATTTGATAAACAATCGGTAACTTTGCAAAATCCCGTTTTGGAAAATGCGGAATCTCAGGCTGTCGGACAGAATTTTGGTGTGCGTCCCGCTCCTCTCCAAAATCCGATAATTCCGAATAAGGAAAAAGAAGAAGAGGAAGATCTGGAAGTTCCGACCTTTATTCGCCGACAAGCAGACTAAAATATAACTGAAAATAGATAATTGATAACGGATAATATGAACAATTCCAAATTTACTTTCTATTATGAGAAAAGTGGCTGATTTGCAAGGTTAAGCTATGAAGGAAAAATACGGTTCAAAAAAAGATACGGGCAAACGCTACGGGAGTTCGTCTAAAAAACAGCCGCCGCCGGTTGAAACCTTTGCAGAGACGTATTATTACAAAAAGCAGATGGATAACAGAACGGAAATGATCATAGTTTTGCAAGGCGGCGAAGAGATAGAGGGAACAATTGAATGGTATGACAAGGGTTCTTTGAAAATAAACCGCAGTGATGCCCCGAATCTTTTGCTTTTGAAGCGAAATATCAAATATCTTTTCAAAGCTGAAGAACGTGAATTTGATTAAAGGATTTAGTGAATAATTTAACAGAAGAAACATTCCCGCAAGAAATAAAATCAATTCAATCCAAATCTCTGCCCGTAATCGGAATAACAATGGGCGATCCTGCCGGAATCGGCGGCGAAATAATCATCAAAGCTCTGTCCGGCGGAGAATTGAACAAAATCTGCCGTCCGGTAATCATCGGCGACGGGAATTTTCTCTCTAAAACTGCCGGGAACATCGGGGAAAAATTTGATTACGCAGAAGTTGGTAAAAACGAAAACATCCCGCCCGATTCTTCTTTCCCGTTAATATATAACCTGGATAATTTACAGGACGATTTTCCGGTTGGAATCGAATCCGCTGTGGCAGGACGAGCTTCGGCTGAATATATCGAAACCGCCGTCCGGCTTTGGAAAGCAGGGAAAATTGATGCAATTACGACCGCTCCGATAAATAAAAAATCTATTAATATGGGCGGATATGATTTTCCCGGTCATACGGAATTTTTAGCGGAATTAACCGGAACGGAAAAATTTGCGATGAGTTTTTTCGCGGATAAATTACGGGTTGTGCTGCTTTCGACCCACGTTTCATTAAAGGATGCGATTGATCTGGTAAAAAAAGATCGTCTTGTCGAATTAATAAGATTTTCTCACCGCGAATTGACCAAACTTTTGAAAAGAGATGTCCGTATTGCCGTTGCGGGACTTAATCCGCATGCTTCGGAAGGCGGAATGTTCGGAACGGAAGAGGCGAAAGAAATTCAGCCCGCCATCAATGAATGCAGGGAAAAATATGGAATTGAAGTAGCGGGAGCATTTTCGCCCGACACGATTTTTCTGCGGGCTTTTCAGGGTGAATTTGACGGCGTAATTTCCTGTTATCACGATCAGGCGACGATTGCGGTGAAATGCCTTTCATTCGGAGCATCGGTAAATGTAACATTGGGTTTGCCGCTTATCAGAACTTCCGTTGACCACGGAACTGCTTATGACATTGCCGGGAAAAACATCGCCGATAGTGCAAGTTTAAAAGTCGCCATAGAGTTAGCGGCGGAACTTGTTAAACTTCGTGAAGTATCCTAAAGAGTTTGTCGAGATAGACAGTTATCTAAAAAAAAGGTAAATTTTTTGTAATGAGTGAAGAACAGAATTTAGTTCAGAAACAAATCTTAGCGGCTGATGATGATCCGGCGATTTTAAGATTAGTGAAAGCGATTGTTGAAAAGGAAGGATATGCTGTATCAACTGCCCGCGACGGCAAAGAGGCTTACAGGCTTTTGCAATCGGAGATTGACTTTGAAGCGGCAATATTTGATTTTGTAATGCCGTATATTCAAGGGACGGAACTTTTGCGGTTTATGCAGTCGGAAAAACGTCTGATAGATATTCCGGTAATAATGATGACTGCCGAACAAAATCCGAAATTATCTTCGGATAGTTTTACCGCCGGAGCGGTTGCGTTTCTGCCTAAACCGTTTACGGCTTCTCAGCTAAAAATGATGCTGCAAATGTTTATTCAGAAAAAGAACAAAAAAAAACAAGCCTGAGAAACGGAGAAATTTCTTGACGAATGATTTAACGGGTGATAATTTTCAAAGCAAAATAAATTAATGAAATAATCTACTGTTTTGAAGATTTAAGGAGCAAAAACTTTCGTGTCTAAACGCAAACTATTATTAGCAGACGATTCAATTACGATTCAAAAGGTAGTGAATTTAACCTTTGCCGATGAAGGTTTTGAGGTGATTTCCGTTGGCGACGGCAATTCTGCAATTGATAAGTTGCGGGAAAATTCTCCCGATCTGGTTTTGGCGGATGTCAATATGCCCGGACTGAACGGCTATGAGATTTGTGAAAAAATCAAAGAAACCAATCGGGATATGCCTGTAATTCTGCTCGTCGGTTCATTTGAGCCGTTTGATGAAGATGAGGCAAAACGGGTTGGGGCGGATGATTATTTAACCAAACCTTTCCAATCTATCAGCCAGCTTGTCAGCAAAGTTACCAATTTGCTGAATTCAGAAAAACAGGATTCGGTGGATGGTGAAAATTTTGTTGGTTCTGAAGATCAGACGTTTAACAATCTTGAAGATTCGGATACTGATGATGAAATAATCCAGACCAATCAGATCGGAAGTTTGCCGAGTGATGAATTTTCCAAGTTTGAAACTCAGGACTCTGAGACCTATGAAAAAGAATCAAACGCGGATAGCGGAAATGAAACAGCGGAATTTCCAATTCCCGAAGCCGCTTCAGTTTTGGAACTGGACGAAATGAATCTTTTGGAACTTCCGCCTTTAGAGTTTCCTGAAGTGAAAATTCAAAACCAAAATGAAGCTGAAACATTTGAGAAAATTAATTTGGAACAAATTTCAAGCAAACCAACCGATTCGGATTTGAGAAACAATGAAATTATTTCCCCATTTACATCTACAAAAACTTTTGAAGATTCTGAAGATGATGCAAAGTTTGAAGATGACGAAAAAATACGGGAAACAATTTCTGCTGAAATGCTTGAGATAATAACTCAGAAAGTAGTTAAAAAACTCTCTGAAAAGGTAATTAAAGAAATCGCCTGGGAAGTCGTGCCGCAAATGGCGGAAGTGATAATCAAAAAAATGGCGGAAGAAAAAATGAAGGATTAGATTTTTATAAATCAAAAATCAAACAAGAGGTTAGTTTTTTCTTTCGAGATTAAAACTAACCTTTTTTAGTAAAGAGTGGAGAGTGCAGAGTGCAGAGTCCCGGATCGCTCCACTCTTCACTCTCCACTCTCCACTTTTAATTATGGAACTATCAACACAATATAACGCAAAAGAAGCTGAGAAAAATCATTATCGGCGTTGGGAGACAAGCGGGTGTTTTAAGCCTGAAATCAACGAAGATGCGGACGCGGAAACATATTCAATCGTTATTCCACCGCCGAATGTAACGGGTAGTCTGCATATGGGACACGCTTTGCAGCATACGATTATGGACGTTTTGACACGCCGCAAACGTATGCTCGGTTTCCGAACTTTGTTTCTGCCGGGGATTGACCACGCCGGAATTTCTACGCAGTTGATGGTTACACGGCAGTTAAAAGAACAGGAAAATAAAACTCCGCAGGACATCGGCAGAGAAGCGTTTACGAAAAAAGTTTGGGAATGGAAAAAACAATACGGCGGAACGATTCTTAATCAAATGCGACGCGAAGGAATTTCCGTTGATTGGTCGCGTGAACGCTTTACGATGGATGAGGAATTATCAAAAGCCGTCATAAATGTCTTTGTAACGCTTTATGAAGAAGGTTCGATATATCGCGGTGCGAGAATCGTTAATTGGTGTCCGAATGATAAAACCGTTTTGTCCGATCTGGAAGTTGAGGACAAGGAGAAAAAGGACGGGAAACTTTATTATTTGAAGTATCCGATTGCTGTTGGAGAGGGAGAGATTAAAAAATTTCTCACCGTTGCCACGACACGACCCGAAACGATGCTTGGTGATACGGCGGTTGCGGTCAATCCAAATGACAAACGCTTCAAAAATTTGATCGGCGGAACAATTAAATTGCCGCTTACAAACCGCGACATTCCGATTATTGCTGACGAATACGTTGATATGGAATTCGGAACGGGTGCGGTGAAAATTACGCCTGCTCACGATCCGAATGATTACGAAATGGGACAACGGCATAATTTGCCGCAATTAAATGTAATGAATCTCGACGGTACAATGAATGCCGATGCGGGCGAAGATTTTGATGGTTTGGATCGTTACAAAGCGAGAAAATTGGTTGTTGAAAAGTTCGAGGAATTAGGTTTACTTGAAAAAATTAACGATCACGAATTGGTTTTGCCGATTTGCGAACGCTGCAAAACCGTAGTTGAAACACTCATCTCCGAGCAATGGTGGGTAAAAATGGACGAAATGCGTGATATGGCTTTAGAGCTAAAACGCGAAACCGATTATCCGCATTTTACGCCGCATAATCCTCATACAAAAGTTTATACCGATTGGCTCGAAAATCTGCGTGATTGGACAATTTCGCGGCAGCTTTGGTGGGGACATCAGATTCCAGCTTGGTATGACGAGCAGGGAAAAATTTATGTTGCGAAAAACTTAAAGGAAGCGATTGAAAAAGCGGGAACTGAAAATTTAACGCAGGATGAAGACGTTCTCGACACGTGGTTTTCGTCGTGGCTTTGGTCATTTTCAACTTTGGGTTGGGACGGCGAAGAGGTTCAGAGTTCAGATCAAGACGAACAACGAACAACGAACAACGAACAACGAACAAATGACTTGAATGCTTTTCATCCGACCGATGTTCTCGTAACCGCCCGCGACATAATTTTCCTATGGGTTTCGCGGATGGTTATGTCTTCACTCAAATTTATCGGCGAAAGACCGTTTGATGATGTTTATATTACGGGAACGGTTCTGGCAAAAGACGGTCAGCGAATGTCGAAAACGAAAGGAAACGGAGTTGATCCGATTGACATTTTCGATCAATACGGCGTAGATGCAACACGCATAACTCTCGCTGGTTCTTCAACCGGAATGGATTTCGCGTGGCGTGATGAAAAGGTTGAAACCTACCGCAATTTTGCCAATAAGATTTGGAACGCAACACGCTTTTGCCTGATGAATTCCGAAGGTGCAAAAGTTGATGTTGCAACGCTTGAAAATGCTAAAACGATTTCAGATAGATGGATTATTTCGCGTCTGAATAAAACTGCAAAGGAAGTTAATAAATCATTAGATAAATATGCTTTTCACGTTGCGGTTGATAAACTTTATCATTTCTTTTGGGACGATTTTTGCGATTGGTATATCGAACTCGTCAAGGATGAGATCTCGGATTTCGGTCAAAATGAAGAAATCAAAGACCAAAAACCAAAAACCGAAGACCAAATCGAAGCCAGAACAAGAATTATCACAATTTTAGAACAATCTCTGCGTCTGCTTCATCCGTTTATGCCGTATTTGACGGAAGAACTCTGGCAGAAACTGCCGAACACAAATACCGAATTGCACAACGCGGCTTATAAATCTGCTGAACCAACAATTATGCTGGCGGATTTTCCGACGGGCAATGCTAAATTGATTGACGAAAAAGCCGAATCGGAAATGCAGACAATCTTTGAATTAATTACAAAGATTCGCAATATCCGTGCGGAAATGCAGATAAAACCGTCAGATAAAATTTCGGTTCACATTTCAGCCAATGAAAAAACACAAAAAACCTTCGCTGCAAACGAGGCACAAATCTTAAAACTCGCCGGAGCAAATGAAATCAAAGTTGGCGATAAATTAGACGTTCCCGCCGCTTCCGCAAAAGGTGTTTTAACAAACGGTGCGGAAATTGCAATTCCGCTTGAAGGTTTAATTGATTTTGAAAAAGAACGCGAGCGTCTGCAAAATCAAATCAATAAATTGCAGGAAGAAGGTGAAAGATTGTCAAAGCAACTTTCAAACGAAAATTTCGTCAACAAAGCACCTGCCGAAAAAGTCAAAGCGGTACGTGAAAGAGTTACGGAAATTGAAACTCAAGTTAAGGCTTTGGATGAAAATTTGGAAAGTTTGAAATAACGGAAGTAGTTACGGGAGTGTAATCAGGGATGCTTACACTCGCGGGGTTTTTGTGCTAATTTATTCGATATGAATTTTATAGAAAACGGCGATGTTTTATCCGACATCGCTCAATATTTAGCCGAAGACATCGGACGCGGCGACATTACAACTCAGTCAACCGTGCCGGAAGGTGTTCGCGGGATGGGAAAATTTCTGGCGAAAGAGGAATTGGTCGTTTGCGGTTTGCAGATTGCCGATGCCGTTTTTCAGATACTCGATGCCGAAAGTCCGGGAATTGATGCGTTTGTTAATGAAGGCGATCTTGTCGAATCGGGAACTGTTTTCGGCAGCCTGAGCGGATTTGCTGATGTGCTTCTGACGGGCGAGAGAGTCGCTTTGAATTTGATGCAGAGAATGTCTGGAATCGCCACGCTTTCGAGAAAATTCGCCGAAGCCGTTGAAGGCACGAATGCAAAGATTGTGGACACGCGAAAAACCACGCCCGGACTCCGTATGCTTGAAAAATATGCGGTAACAGTTGGCGGCTGCAAAAATCATCGTTTCGGTTTGGATGACGGAGTTTTGATAAAAGACAATCACATCGCACTCGCGGGCGGCATTACGAAGGCAATTTCGTCGGCTAAGGAAAAGGTCGGGCATTTGCATAAAATTGAAGTTGAGATATTAAATTGGGCTCAACTCAGAGAAGCCATCGAAGCCGGTGCGGATATTGTAATGCTCGACAATCAAACGCCCGAAGAAGCCGCAAAACTGGTCGAAATGGCACGCGGAATGAATCCGAATGTTTTATTGGAAGCATCAGGCGGGATGAATCTTGACACGGTGCGTTCCTATGCCGAAGCCGGGGTTGATTTGATCTCGGTCGGAATGCTGACTCATTCGGCTCGTGCGATGGACATTTCCTTCAAGATCAAAACGGTGTAAGGTTTAGAAGTGAAAATTGCAAAATACTTATTTTTATTAGCGGGAATATCAGGAATCATTTTGCTGCTGCCGCTCTATTTTGATAAAAGCGGAACGGGAGAAGCAGCCGTTACCCGCCCTGAATTTTATTACGGTTTTATCGGTATTGCGTTGGCATTTCAGGTTTTGTTCATAATTATTTCGTTTGACCTGACAAAATACCGTCCGGCGATAATCCCTTGCATTATCGAAAAATTGAGTTTTGCCGTTCCCGTAATAATTTTGTATTTTCAAAATCGAGTTTCAAACACAATTTTCTATGCGGGAATTATGGATTTGATTTTGGGAATTTTGTTTGCCGTCGTCTTTTTCCAAATACCGAAACGCCGATTATATCGAAGTTTTTAAATATCGGAATGAAAAAAATGCTTATTACATTGGGAGTTCTGTTAGTCGCCTTCGCTGTCGCAATTTTTCTCATCGGACGCACACTTTATCCCGATCATATCGCCGAAACTTCCACAGACGGAGGCAAAAAGGATTTAAAAACACGCTTTTATAAATCCGATCCGGAAACTGTCAAAAAATCCGTCAGAGAAATTATTCCGACACTTTCGACCTATGGAAACAATTGGAAAATTGTCAATGACACGGACGGCGAAGATACTTTTTCCATCAAAGCGGAAGTTCCGGTAATCGTTTTTACGGATGATATAGAAATAAAAATAAAAAAAGCCGACAACCTGCACGAAATTCGGGTTGATGCCATTTCAAAATCCCGCGTCGGAAACAGCGATTTCGGCGAAAACGCCCGCCACGTCCGCCAAATTTTGAATGCTTTGGATGAAAAACTTGGGAAAAAGTAAAATTGCCTGTAAAATAGATTTATTATGTCAGCATTGCCACAAAGAAAAATCTTCACCGTCAGCGAATACCACAAAATGATTGACGCAGGCGTTTTTGTGGGCAATTCGGGCTATGAACTGATCGAAGGGGAAATTTTAAAAAAAATGACACAAGGCAGTTATCACATTAGTTGTGTAAATAAATTAACCAGACTTTTTGCTTTGAATACAAGCGACGATTTTATTTTGTGTGCAAAATGCGGTTGTTATCGGCGATATTACCGAACCCGAACCTGACGTAACTTTATTGAAATTCCGTGAAGATTTTTATTCTTCGGGCAAAGCGGAATCCGAAGATGTTTTGTTGTTAATCGAAGTTTCCGATTCGACTTTGAAATATGATCGTGATGTGAAATTAAGACTCTACGCCGAAGCGGAAATTGCGGAGGTTTGGATCGTAAATCTACCAAGACAAATTTTAGAAGTTCATACAAAACCGAGCAAAGGAAAATTTCGTTTGGTTAAAAAATACGAAAAAGATCAAACCATTTCGCCCGCATCTCTGCCGAAGATCAAGTTAAAAGTTTCAGATATTTTCTAAAGATTTTGCGGGAATTTCTTCACTCGACAAAGCCAACATTTCTTCCGTCGGTTTCAAAAGCGGCAAATACCAAATTAAAATTGTTGATAAAATTAGTGCAAACGTGCAGGCAAGTCCGCCTTCGATGCCGTAATCTCCGCCTGAAAACAAATGCGAACCCGTGTCAATTTCCTTTAAAAGCGGTGCGGTTGTAATGTCGGTCAAACCGCTGACTTCGATGCCGAAAATCGCTCCCTGAATCCAATTCCACGCGAAATGAATTCCGAACGCCAGCCAGAGAGTCCGTGTTTTCAGATAAGCAATTCCGAGCCAGATTCCTGCTAAAAATGTATTTAAAACGGAAAGGAAATTGATGTTCGGGTTTTCAAGATGTCCCGAAGAAAAAAGAAAAGAAGTTAGAACAATGCCCAAAAAAATCAATCTAGCCCGTATAAATGTCTGTAAAATATAGCCGCGAACAAATGCTTCTTCAAACGCCGCACCGAAAACGAATACGATAAATGACGCTCCGAGCGTCAATAAAATCGCCGATTGTCCCGCCGAATTATTAAATTCAAAACTGTAATTGCCGAAAACGATTGCGATCAAAACGGCAAGAATAATCGAACCCGTTCCGATCAAAAATCCAAATGCCAAATCCTTCAGCCAATTTCTCGTAAACCAGACACCTAAAGCACGAAACGGCAAACCTTCGAGATATTTCCCGAACAGCCAGCCGAGAAAAACCGCTAAAAACAAACCGATTACGCTCTCAAGAATTTTTGCCGGAATGGAATTATCATCAAAACCAATTGGTAAATTTGTAAAGATATAACCGGCGACTGCGGCAAGTGCCGGAAACAAAAACAGAAACACAACCAGAAAAATCGTGAACCGCCAACCGCTTCGCAGACGACCTTTTTCGTTAAAAAATATGTCCTTTAGAGCTTGATTTGCAGACGTTTCAGCTTTTTTATTCATCAATTGTGAATTTTACTTTATGTTTTATGAAAATACTATGAAAGTTTGAGAAATAATCTGTGATAAAATTAGCGAAAATGAAGGAAAGCAAGCCAGATACAAACAAAAAAGCAGATCGCAAACCACCCTGGTTTCTCGGCGGGTTTGTTTTGCTGTTGCTGACATTTTTGATTATTCTGCAATCCTCGAATCTTTGGAGAAATTTGAATGTAAATTCTGCCGGCGATACACTTATTCTCTACGCTCTTTCATCACTCAATTTTGTAGCCTTTATAGTTTTTGCATTTATTTTAATTCGCAGTCTGCTCAAACTCCGACAGGAACGGCGTGCTTTACAACTCGGCTCAAAAATCAAAACCAGACTTTTAGTTTATTTTGCGGCAGTAAGTATTCTTCCGCTTTTTGCGATGGCGGTTTTTTCCTTGCTTTTTATGAATCGGGCGATTGAGCGTTGGTTTACGCAAATTCCTGAAAATGTAGTTCGAGAAGTCGGGCAGCTTCATAACCAAAATACAAAAGATCAAGTTGAAATTTTCAGGCAAAACACCAAACTGCTTGCAAATGCTCTGGATAATCAAGATGTAAAAACGGAAGACTTACAAAAAATTGTTCAGACGGGAAATCTGATTTATATAGAAATAGTTTCGGACGAAGGAAATACGCTTGTTAAAAGCAGTAAAAAAATGAGCGAATCTCAAAACGAACAGCTTGAAAAAGTGCTTACGTATATTTACCGGCAAAGGGAGGATGAATCGAGTTTAACGGATAAGAAAAGTTTTGATGTCGCCACGGCAAAAATGTCCGATGGAAGAAAATTAATTACCGTAATTGATTTGAGTTCGGCAGAAAGTGTTAGTCGGATTGCTGAAAATTCTCTTGTCGAATTAGACCGCTTAAAATCATCACAGGGTTTTGTTCAGCAAATCGGTTTTACAACATTGGGACTTTTGACCTTTTTGCTGATTTTTGCAGCATCCTGGATAGCATTTTATGTCGCTAAAGGCTTAACTCGTCCGATTCGTGCTTTGGCTGAAGGTGCAGACGAGATTGCCCGCGGAAATCTTTCGCATCGAGTTGATGTTCTGGCTGAAGATGAACTGGATTTGCTGGTTAAAACTTTCAATGAAATGACGGCAAAACTGGAAGAAAATTCGGCTGAACTCGAAGATCGCAGAAAATATATCGAGACGGTTTTACAGTCGCTTTCAACGGGCGTAATTTCGTTTGATGATCAAAACCGGGTTACGACGATAAATAAAGCGGCAATTCAAATGTTTAAGTTGGAAGATGCGGATTTTGCAGAATTCAGGTTGAATCAATTGGTAAATAAAGAAAACAGCCGAATCCTTGAAACTATGATTTCCCGTGCCAAACGCATCGGACAATCTGCCGAACAAACCGTTTTGCAGCGTGAATTTGCCGACGGAAGTGCGGAAATCGGTGAGAGTCTGCCCGTCGCTCTAACCGCCACAGCTTTGCCAGACAAAAACGGTGTTGTGCTTGTGATTGAAGATTTATCGGAACTTATTGCCGCTCAACGTGCAACCGCGTGGCAGGAAGTCGCCCGCCGGATGGCACACGAGATTAAAAATCCGCTAACACCGATTCAACTTTCCGCCGAACGGATTGCCAAGCGTTTTGCTTCGGAAAATGGAGATGGGGAGTCGTGGAAACGGAGAGACGGGGAGAAAGACGAATTACGAATCACGAATCACGAATCACGTGAAGATAAGAATTCAAAAATAATCAGAGACGGAACGGATACAATCTTGCGTGAGGTTTCCAGCTTAAAATATATGGTGGACGAGTTTTCACGTTATGCCCGTTTGCCTGATCCGACGCTGAAACAGAAAGATTTGAACGGAATTATCAGACAAGCCGCACTGCTTTATGAAGACCGGATTGATGATGTGAGAATCGAAATGAATTTGACGGAAAATCTACCGCAAATAATGATTGATGATGAACAATTAAAGCGTGTTTTTGTCAATTTGATTGATAATTCGTTTGAGGCGTTTGAGGAATCCGCAACGGAAAAGATGATTTTTATCAAAACTTTCCACGATTCGGCGAGAGATTTGATCGTCGCCGAAGTTTCCGACAACGGCAGAGGCATCGAGCCGAGCAGTTTTCAGAAACTTTTTCAACCGTATTTTTCAACTAAAGGACGCGGAACAGGTTTGGGGTTGGCAATCGTTCAAAGAATTATCAGCGAACACGGCGGAAAAATAAAAGTCGTCGTAAACACTCCAAAAGGTGCGAAATTTATTGTAGAATTACCCGTAGTCGTGAATTGAGTTTTGAGGAGTTAAAAAAAATGAGTGAAAAAATTTCGGCAATTTATGAAAATGGAGTTTTGGTTTTGGAGAAACCTTTGTCAGTTTCCGAAGGTTCTAAAGTCGAGATAATAGTTGTAAAAAAGAAAACAAAGAAAACTCCCGCCGAACTTCTTGCGGAAATTGCCGCTTTGCCGCTTGAAGGAAACGGCGAAAATTTTTCAGGTCGGGATCACGACCGAATTTTATACGGGAAGGCGAATGAAAAATGATTTTTGTAGATTCGGGCGGTTGGTTTGCGAGCGTTGTTACTGATGACGATGATTATGAAAAAGCCGTAAAGTGGTTTGAGGAAAATAATCAGCCGTTAATTTCAACCAATTATATTGTTGATGAAACCTTAACTTTGCTCAGAGCAAGAGGCGAAAACAAAAAGGCTTTGAGAATCGGAAAATTATTTTTTGCAGGTTCTTTGGCAGAAATTTATTATTTGACGGAAGAAGACATTTTGCACACTTGGGAAATCTTTCAGCAATTTGCCGATAAAGATTGGAGTTTTACGGATTGCTCAAGTAAATATATCTGCGAAAAATTCAATATCACTCACGCCCTTTCTTTCAATAAGCATTTCAAACAATTCGGAACAGTTACCGTTGTTCCATAAATTATGTCCAATTCGATTTTAATAGTTGATGATGAACGCGGTATCCGTGAAACTTTACGGAGCGTTTTGGAAGATGAAGGTTTTGACGTGGAAACGAGCGAATCGGGCGAAGATTGTCTGAAAATTGTCGAGTCCAACAATTTCAATTGTATTTTATTGGACGTATGGCTCGGCGGGATTGACGGTCTGGAAACATTGGAAAAATTGCATCAGCAGGGAAATGATTCGGCAGTCGTGATGATTTCGGGACACGGAAATATCGAAACTGCCGTTACTGCAACAAAACTCGGTGCGTTTGATTTTATCGAAAAACCGCTTTCACTCGAAAAAACTATTTTGACGGTTCGCAATGCGATAAAACAACGCGAACTTGAGAGAGTCAATCGGAATTTATCAGAGCAAATCGGGCAGGAATACGAAATGGTCGGCGATTCGATTGCAATGCGTGCATTACGCAAGCAAATTGCTATCGTCGCTCCAACCGACGGCAGAGTTTTGATTTCGGGCGAATCGGGAACGGGAAAAGAACTCGTCGCACGGGCGGTTCACGTAAATTCAAAAAGGAAAAACACTCTTTTCGTTGAAATAAATTCCGCCGCGATTCCCGAAGATTTGGTTGAATCCGAACTTTTCGGTCATTCTAAAGGTGCTTTTTCGGGAGCGTTGAAAGCAAAAAAAGGGAAGTTTGAAATTGCCGATGGCGGGACGCTTTTTCTGGATGAAATCGGCGATATGTCGGAGCGTGTGCAGGCGAAAATGCTGCGTGTTCTGGAAGAGCAGAGATTTGAACCCGTCGGAAGTAATACGCCTGTAAATGTTGATGTCCGCGTGATCTCGGCGACAAATAAACGGCTTGACGATCTGATCGAAAACGGAAATTTCCGCACCGATCTGTTTTATCGTTTAAATGTAATCCCTTTCCAAATTCCGCCGCTTCGGGAAAGATTGGAAGATATTCCGGCATTGATCGAACATTTTAACAAAAGATTTTCGGCGGATTACGGCAAAAAAATAAAGAAATTTACAGCAGAAGCAATCGAAGCAATGCAAAATTATGCGTGGCTCGGAAACATCCGCGAACTCCGCAATACGGTTGAGCGAATCGTCATTATGAACGAAAAGCAAAAAATAAAAGCGGACGATCTGCCCGCTTTTAATCCAAACGATGAACCAACCGCATCGAGTTTCCGCTTTCCGTCATTCAAAGAAGCAACGGACGCATATCAACGCGAATTCATCTTGCACAAACTCGCCGAAACCGACGGCAACGTAACCAAAGCCGCTGAAGCAATGGGAGTTGACCGAAGCCATCTTTATCGGCGTATGAAAAATCTTGGGATTCAGTCAAGTTAAATTCAAAATTCAAAATTAATTTTCAGCCTTTTGCGGAATTTCTTCGCCTTCCGCAAAGAAATCCAAAGCGGCGGAATTTATACAGTAACGCAGACCGGTCGGTTTTGGTCCGTCATCAAAAACGTGACCTTGATGCCCGTCGCATCTGGCACATCTTGTTTCGGTGCGAACCATTCCGAATTTCGTGTCGCGGATTTCTCGGATATGGTCTTCATCAAACGGCTCATAAAATGAAGCCCAACCCGTGCCGCTGGTAAATTTTGACTTTGAATGAAAAAGCGGCAAACCGCATAATTTACAGGCGTAAGTTCCTTCTTCTTTATTCTCAAGCAAACTCCCGCAAAATGGAGCTTCCGTACCGTGTTCGAGCAAAATATGATAAGCCTCACGATCTAAATCCTGTGCTAATCTTTCGCGTTCCTCATTGCTGATCGGCGTTATGTCATAACCCGATTCCGATGTTGTTTTTTTTGCTTCCGGTGTCATCTTTATTTCTCCTAAAATTAATATCCTATTCAATTATATTATCAAAAATGAGTTGGAATTTATTCCTTGAATTGAGAAAACTCTAGGAATTAATTACCGTTTTCCAAAACTCATATTATCCATTATTCGTTATCAATTATTCATTATTCTACCTATCCCCACCAAAAACTTACGGCGATAATGCAGTAAAGTCCGATCAATGCCAAACCTTCGAGCCAGATTGATTCACCGTCATAGACAATGAATGCACTAACCAAAACGGCTAAAGCAAGTGCAGCGACGAGCAGCGGCGAGAGAACAAATGTTAAAACCGCACCGCCCAAAAAGAATGATAAAAGCACGAGAATCGGGAACAAGCCGAGTGCGATTTGCAGCGAACTGTTCATAATTACGCTGACGGCATAATCGGCTTGATTTCGCCAAGCAAGTTGAATTCCGACCAGATTTTCAATCGCGTTTCCGGCAATGGCGACGATTACCAAACCGGCAAATGCTTCGGAAATTCCGAGTGTTTTCATTGCCGGTTGTAATGCTTCGACAAACCAATCCGAAACGAGTGCCGCCCCGACACCCGCACCGGCAAGAACAATAATCGTCATTTTCAAAGACCATTGCTGATGTTCGCTGTGCATCTGTTCTTCCTGCGGTGCAATAGCAGAATCGCCTTTGATCGAAAAATATATGCTTGCTCCGAAAATAGCCAATAGAATAAAGGCGACGATCACATCTAGTTGATTTAAATAAGGCTCAGCGGGAGTGTGCAGTTCTTTTGTCAAAGTCGGGAAGATGAGTGCAGCAAAGGCAAGCAGCATCAGCGTTACGATCATTCGCGGCGGTTCGCTTTTAAAATGCTGTGTGCCGTTTTTTAATCCGCCGAGAAATATTGCGAATCCGAAAACAAGCACGGAATTTCCCAAGATCGAACCGACCAGAGCGTATTGCACAACCGTATCCAAACCCGCCCGCAATGCAAAGATCGCCACAAAAAGTTCGGGCAAATTCCCAAGACCCGATTGCAGAATTCCCGTCGCTCCCGGTCCCAAACGTCTTCCGAGTTGCTCCGTCCCGTCGCCGACAACCATTGCCAAAAGTGCTAAAGCAACCGCCGTAACCGCAAAACCCAGAACTTCATTAGCGTGTGCAAAATGCAAAATTCCCGCAATAATTGTCGCTATTGCACACAATCCGATAATTACTTTTTCTTTTTTTTCCATTTTTTCTAGTAGAATTTAACTAAGCTATTGAAGCGATGCGTTGAATCTTACTCTATCTGAATAAATAAAAACAATTACTTTTCGAGTTTTGAAATTTTCTTTTGCAGTTCTCTGATAGCTTTCGCCATTTCGCCCAACCGCCTGAAAGCCGCAGTTGAACGTAGCCAATCACGATTGTCAAAAGCGGGAATTCCCGAAATTACTTTGCCGTTTTCGACATCGTGCGAGGTAGCGGATTTTGCCGTAACGACAACATCATCACCGATTTTAAGATGTCCCGCAATTCCGACTTGTCCGGCTAAAATCACACGCTTGCCGATGTGTGAACTTCCCGCAAGTCCCGTTTGCGAACAGATCAGAGCGTCTTCATCAACCGTGCAGGAGTGTCCGATCTGCACGAGATTGTCAATTTTTGTTCCGCGTTTGATGCGGGATTCGCCGACGCTGGCACAATCAATCGCCGTATTTGCACCGATTTCGACATCATTTTCCAAAACAACTCGCCCGACCTGCGGAATTTTCAGCCATTTTTTGTCTTCCGTTTTTGCATAGCCGAAGCCGTCCGAACCGATGGTCGAATTGTTGTGAATGATACAGTTTTCGCCGATTTCGCAGTTTTCACGAATTGAAACATTTGAATGAATTAAGGAATTTTTACCAATTTTCACGCCGTCATAAATCGTTACATTCGGAAAAATTTTCACGCCGCTTTCGATTTTGCAGTTTTTGCCGACAACGACATTTGCCATTATTTCAACATTTTCGCTGACTTCGGCGGTTTCATCAATCACGGCGGATTTGTGAATTGACGGAACAATTTCCGGCATCGGATGAAATTCCCGCAAAGCCAGAGTGTAAGCAACATAAGCATCTTTCGCTCGCAGAATCGCAATATCTTCGCGTTCGATTTCCACACCTTCACTCAAAAAAATCGCACTCGCATTTGTTGATTGAACCTGCGGAGTGTATTTCGGATTGGCAAGAAATGTAACTTCTCCCGCTTCGGCAATATCCAATCCGGCGGCGGCTTTGATTTCTAAATCTTTGCTGCCCTGTTCAATTTTTGAACCGGTTTTTTCGGCTAATTCTGAAAGTTTCATAAGTTTTAAAAATATTTGGTAAAAATATTGCTGTTTTTATTTGTATATGCAATATTCTTTTTGGATGACCTTTTGATTCCATATAAATTCTATTTTACCCCGATTGCTTCCAAAATTGCTTTGGCTTTAACCAGACTTTCAAGATATTCATCTTCGGCAATACTGTCAATTACAATTCCGCCGCCGACATTAAAAATTGCTTCCCGCCCGCGAATAACCATTGTGCGAATGGCGACGGATGAGTGGAGAGTTTCATTGGATTTTGGATTTTGGATTTTGGATTTTGAATTTGAGATGGAATAACCGATTGCTCCCATTGAGAGTCCGCGATTGGCGGTTTCGAGTTCGTCAATGATTTGCATTGTGCGGATTTTCGGGCAACCTGTAATTGAACCGCAGGGAAATAACGCCTTAATGATTTCGGCATAATCCATATCTTTTTTTAATTTGCCCGAAACGGTTGAAACAAGATGAAAAAGACTCGGATGAGTTTCTAAATCGCAAAGTTTTTCCACTTCGACGCTTCCAAATTCACAGATTTTTCCGATGTCGTTTCGCAAAAGATCAACAATCATCGTATTTTCCGCACGATCTTTTTTGCTGGAAATTAATTCATTTTTCAAACGCAAATCTTCTGTCAAAGTTTGCCCGCGTGGGCGAGTTCCTTTAATTGGCGAGGTTTTTATAATTTGAGAAAATCCACTTTCCACTTCAAAAAATCTTTCGAGAGAGATTGAAACGACGTAATCATTTTTGCGTTTGATAAATGAAGCGAACGGGGCGGGATGATTTTTTCTCAGATTCCAGAAAATTTGCTGCGGCGTTAAATCTTTCGGCAATTCGGCACGGAATTGTTGTGTCAAATTTGTTTGATAAGTTTCGCCTCGGCGTATGTATTCTTGGATTTTTCGGATTTTTGCAATATATTCGGCTTTAGTAAAATTGGATTTGATTTTTGATTTTGCAGAATTTGGAGAATCTATAAATTTATTTAAATTAATTATAAAATTTTTGATTTCCGCAAATTTTTTCGGGTTTCCGTCTAAATAAGTTTCTCCCGTATTGTAATCGTGAATTATCAGACAATCGAAATTTGCGAGAAAAATATCGGGTTCGGGGAAATTTGAAATTTCTTTTTTTCGCAGGTTTATATTTTCCAGTTTTAAGCCGAAATTGTATGAAATCGTGAAAATGCTTGCGATATTTTTTGAGAGTTTTTGATTAAAAGTTTTGAGAGTTTTTTCGGTATTTTTATTTGTAAATTCCGCCATTTCAAGCGGTTTTATTCCGGCAATTAAAAGATGCGAACCGAGATGATTTACTCCACAGCTATCGAGTAAACAGACGGTTTCTGTTTCCGAAAGTCTGAGTAATTTTTTGACTAACTCGTCGGCTGAAATGTTGATTTCTTCCACGTTTGGAATTCTAACACGAGAAATAAACTTTTCTTTAAAGAGCATTTTAGCGTAAGATTACGCAAATCATTTCAATTGATTATCAATAAAAAAAATATGACTCCAGATATAATTAATAAAAAAGGTTTAGTTCGCGGACTCGGACTAATTGCGGCGATTTCTTTGATTTTGGGAAATGTCATCGGAACGGGTGTATTTTTCAAGGCAAGAGTTATGACCTGCAATCTCGGTTCGCCGACGTGGGTTTTGATCGCCTGGATCGCGGCGGGACTTCTGACGCTGGCGGGAGCTTTAACCTATGCGGAATTGACGGCGATGAAACCGAAAGCGGGCGGCGAATATATATTTTTGCGTGATGCTTACGGCAAAATTCCGAGTTTTTTATACGGCTGGATGCAGATTTTTATTGCTAAAACCGGTTCGCAGGCGGCGGTTGCGGTGGCTTTTGCGATTGCTTTGAATGATTATTTCGGCGGACGTTTGAAACAGATTTTGTTTGCAACAGAAATTTTCGGTTCGACGTTTGAAATTTCCACTTTGCAAATCGTGGCGGTGATGATGATCGTGATTTTTACCACGATAAATTGTGCTTCGGTTGTTTTCGGCGGACAACTTGCTACTGCTTTGACATTTGTCAAAATCGGTCTCATCGCATTCGTCGGACTTGGTGCGTTTTTATTTGTAACGGGCGGAGATTTCGGACATTTTGCGATGTTTAATTCCGGCGGAACTTGTGAAGATGTCGCCGCTTCCGTTACATACGGTTCGGCGGAATATACATTCTGGGGCGGTTTTGCGGCGGCGATGCTTGGGGCTTTGTGGGGTTATGACGGTTGGAATAATTTAACGCTCGTCGCAGGCGAAGTAAAAAATCCGCAAAGAAATCTGCCGCTTGCCCTGATCGGCGGAACGCTTTTGATAATGGTTTTATACATTCTCGTTCACATTTCTTATTTTTACGTTTTAGACCCGACGGCGGTGGCTTCGGTTTCAAAAGATTCTGCAGTTGCAAAAATTGTCGTTGAAAAATTCACAACATTCGGAGTCGGAATTGCGGTTTCGATTTTTACCATTGGTTTAATGCTTTCGTCTATCGGAACACTTCACACTTCGATTTTAGCCGGAGCAAGAGTTCCTTATGCGATGGCGAAAGACGGTTTGATGTTTCGTTCTTTTAAGACTTTATCGGCGACGCGAGTTCCGGTTATCGCTCTGATCTTTCAAGGTGTTTGGGCGTGTCTGCTGGCACTTTCGGGTTCATTCGATACTTTGACCGATTACGTGATTTTCGGTTCGTGGATTTTTTATGCTTTCGTAACGTCTTCGATCTTCGTTTTCCGACGAAAATATCCCGATGCCGTCCGACCTTATAAAACACTCGGTTATCCGGTCGTGCCGATTTTATTTATACTTGTGGCAACTTGGTTACTCGTTTCAACGGTTATGTCAAATCCTGTGAATTCGCTGGTCGGACTCGGATTAATTGTTTTGGGACTGCCCGTTTATTATTATCTAACAGCGAGAAACGAACCTGAAATAAATGACGACGACGAGGACGATGATTAAAGACCGCAGAACAAATGAAGACCGACGAGGCGTTAAACGATATACCGTCAATATAGAAATTGAATGGGAAGGCTTGATCGGACGGCAACTGGGAACTATCAGCGACATAAGTTCGCTCGGCTGTTTCGTGCTTTGTTCGGGCGAAGTCGAAAACGACGAAACGGTCGGATTATTTATCCCGATTGCCGACGGAATGAAAATCCAATTTTCGGCGGAAGTCGTCAATCACGTTTTGGAAATCGGTTTCGGTGCAAAATTTGTTGAATTAAATAAAGCTCAGAGAGAACTAATTGAAAAATTTCTTAAAACTTTAGGTTGAAAATCAAATTTTCAGTCAGAACGCGGATGAGCCGTCCGCGTTCCCGTCAAATTAATTTTTTAAATTCTCCAAAGCCTCTTTTGCAATTTCCCGGTCGTCAAAATGGAATTTATCACTGCCTATGATTTGATAAGTTTCGTGTCCTTTTCCGGCGATTATCACGACATCGTTTGCTTTTGCTTTGGAAATTGCCCGGTGAATCGCTTCGCGTCGGTCAGAGTTCACTAAATACGGGCAATCGGTTTCTTTTATTCCAATTTCAATTTCGCCGATAATTTTTAGCGGGTCTTCGGTTCGCGGATTGTCGGATGTGATAATTACCAGATCGCTGTGATTTCCCGCGACTTCGCCCATCGGTTTGCGTTTTGTCTTGTCTCTGTCGCCGCCGCATCCAAAAACCGTAATGATTCTGCCGTTGGTTAAATCTCTGGCGGTTTTCAAAATATTAAGAAGTGCATCGTCCGAATGTGCGTAATCTATAACAACTGCAAAATCGCCGTCGTGTTCGACTCTTTCGAAACGTCCCGGAGCACCGATGCAGGTTTTCAAGCCTGCTTGAATTTTGTCCAGATCGTAACCTAGTTCCAAAGCCGCCGCTGTTGCCGAAAGCATATTATAAACGTGCGGTTTGCCGACAAGCGGGGAAGTTATCTGTCTTTCGCCGATTGGAGTTTTGAGCAAAAATGAAGTTCCCGTAATCAAAGAAACCTCGATATTTTCCGCTGTCAAATCTGCCGGATTATTTTGTGAAAATGTCAATATTTTTTGCCCGTTTGCTTTTAACTCATCTGCTAATTTTATGCCCCATTTATCATCAATATTTATCACAGCTGAATCTGGCACTTCACCCAAACGCCCGTCGAATAATTCTTTTTTCGCATCGAAATAATTTTCCATCGTGTGATGATAATCTAAGTGATCGCGGGTTAAGTTTGCAAAAACGGCGACTTTGAATTTGAGCCAATCGCAACGCCGCAAATCAATCGCCTGTGAAGAAGTTTCCATCACCGCTACATCACAGTCTTTCTCCACCGCTTCCCGAAGAAATCTTTGTGTGTCCGATGCTTCGGGAGTCGTGCGGACGGCGGGTTGGGATTCGTCGCCGATGCGGTATTCAACCGTTGTCAGCATCGCCGGTTTTTCGCCGTTTGCTTCGGCTAAAGCCAAAATTAAATATGTCGTCGTCGTTTTTCCATTCGTTCCGGTAATTCCAACGAGTTTCAAATCTTTTGAAGGCTGACCGTGAATAATATCCGCCGCTTTTGCAAGTGCCTTTCTCGCATCGCCGACCTTCAGCCAAACACCTTGAAAATCTTCAGGAGGTTTCAATTCTGAAATAACTCCGGCGGCATTTCGTCGCATCACGTCTTTGATAAAGCGATGCCCGTCAATCGTCAGCCCGCGAACTGCAACAAAAAGAGTTTCTTCTCTAGCTTGCCGCGAATCGTGCGTTACGTCAGAAATTATCGTTTCACCGTTTCCAAAAAGTTCGGCATCAATTTTTTCGGCAACTTCCGCGGCTTTTAGTTTTTTGTAGGTCAATGATTTAATCCTCTTTGAAAATATAACTCTGCAAGCAATACTTTGATTTTAGCGTAATAAATCTTACTATTAAGAAGAAAGGATTTACAAAATGAAAATTATAAAATTATTATTACTTCTTCTGGCAATCGGTGTCGGTGCGTATGTTATTTTTTGGCTTTTCGGCGTAATTATCGGTCTTTTGTGGTATGCAGTTATTATCGGAATTATTGCGATTGCCGGAACTGTCGGTTATAAACTGCTTTTAAGCGGTGGCGATGAGGAAAAGCCAAAATTGCAGGAGAAAAAACCAACTGCAATCAGCGAATTGGAAAATGCCGATAGGACTTTGGAAGAATACAAACGGAAATACTTGGAATAGTGGTAAGTGGTAAGTGGTAAGTGGTATGAAGAAAACTTGGAAATATGGTTATGAAAGAAAGTGTTTTAAGAGATAAGTCTTATGATTTTGCTTTGCGGATTGTGAAACTTTATAAATATATTGTTGCTGAGAAGAAAGAATATGTTTTGTCAAAACAGATTTTAAGAGCGGGGACATCAATCGGAGCAAATGTCGAAGAGGGAAATCAGGCACAATCAAAAGGTGATTTTGTTCACAAATTATCAATTGCTCAAAAAGAAGCCTTTGAAACAGATTATTGGTTGAGAATTTTACGTGATAGCGATTATTTAACGGCAAAACTAGCCGAATCTTTATTAAAAGATTGCCAAGAATTACAAAAACTCCTAACGTCATCAATCAAAACAGCCAAAAAGAATATAAAAAATGAAGAAAAATAAAACTTACCACTTACCACTTACCATTTACCACTTTCTAAAGGCTAGACATTCTAAACGGAATCCGATAAATTCAAACTTGTTGAAAATCAAATAATTTAGATATGCCGAGGTGGTGAAATTGGTAGACACGCTAGTCTTAGGAACTAGTGCCTCGTGCGTGCGAGTTCGAGTCTCGCCCTCGGCATTTTCAATTTTGGGTTTTAGATTTTGGGTTTTGGATTAATCCCTATTATCTGCAAATTAAAATTTAACCAACCAAACTTATTTAAAAAACTCGTATCTTATTTTTGATTCGTGTTAAATCTATTTACAAAACTTATAATATTAAATGAATACAGAACTTATAGACGTTTCCGCAACAAATAAAGAGATCAGAATCGAGGTTTCGCCCGATGAAGTCCGGCAGGTTTATGATTCGGTCAGCAAAAAATACGCAAATCAGGCACAAGTTCCGGGCTTTCGCAAAGGGTTTGCACCGCTTGATGTAATTCGTATGCGGTTTAAAGACGAGATAAAAAATGATGTGATACAGGAACTTCTGCCGCCGAAGGTAACGGAAGCGATTGAGCAGCACGAAATTCAGCCTCTAGCCGAACCGCATTTACATCTTGAAGATGCGGAAAATCTAAAAGTCAACGGTTCACAGCCGATTGTATTAAATGTTCAGATTCAGGTAATGCCGGAAATTCCGAATCCCGAATTTGAAGGACTTGAGGCGAATCGCCGTGTTCGTCCCATAAATGATGATGAGATTGAAAATATTATCGAAGAACGCCGCAGTCAGGATTCGACTTTGATTCCGGTAGAAGACCGTAAATCACAGGAAGGCGATATGGTCATCGTGGATTTGGTCGGAACTTTTGTCGGTGAAGAAGAAGCCGAGCCGATAAAAGTTGATGATTTGGAAGTTCAGCTTGGTGATGAATTGATTGAAAAATCCTTTACCGAAAACCTGATCGGCGTTGAAGAAGACGAGGAAAAAGAATTCACGGTTGAATATCCGCAGGAATTTTCGTCTCCGGCACTTGCGGGAAGAACCGTAAATTATAATGCGAAAGTCAAATCCGTCGGAAATGTCGAGTTGCCGGAAATCAATGATGAATGGATAAAAAGTCTGGATGAAGGTTTTGAGTCGCTTGACGATCTGCGTGCAAAACTACGGGAAGACTTGGAAGCAGTTTCAAAAGCCGATGCCGATAGTCGCGTTCGCAACGATTTGATCGCAAAGTTGATCGAGAAACACGAGTTCGAAGTTCCGGGTGCGTTAATTGAATCGCAGGCACAAAATCTGCTGAATAATTTTGCACAGGATTTGGCTCAGAGAGGAGTTGATTTATCAAAAGTTGACCAATCGTTTATTGAAACAACTTATAATCAAATGAAAGGACAGGCGGAAAGAGATGTTCGCGGTGCGATGCTGCTTGAGAAAATTGCCGAAGCCGATAAAATCGAGATTTCCAAAGACGAAGTGAAAGAAGAGATTGAAAAAATGGCTGATTATTATCGAACTTCCGTCGAAGAATTTCGTAAATCATTAGACCAGCAGGGCGGCGATGCAATGATCGAAAATAATCTGCGAACACGAAAAGCCGTTGAAGCATTGGTTGAAAAGGCAAAGGTTACGGACAGCGAATGGATAGATGAAAATCAGTCGCAAACCGATACGCCGGAAATTGAATCAAAGGAAAAGAAAGAAAAGAAATCTGAGAAGAAACCCAAAAAGAAAACGGCTAAGAAAAAAACGAAAAATAAAAAGGACGAGGAAGAATAAAAATTCCTCATCTGCAAGATAATTGAAAAATCTAACTAAGGATTTGCATTTTCGGAGATAAATTGTAAAATCAATGCAAGTGGTAAATGCCACCTAATTCAACACTTTATCAACGCCCGGTTAAACAAACTCTTAAACAATTTATCTTTTAATAGTTAAAAAAGGAAAGAGAAATAAAATTATGGCTTTAGTTCCAATGGTTGTCGAGCAAACTTCGCGTGGCGAGCGTGCTTTTGACATATTTTCGCGTTTATTAAAAGACAGCATCATTTTCATCGGCACACCGATTGACGATCAGATCGCAAATTTAATTGTCGCACAACTTCTGTTTCTGGAAGCGGAAGACCCTGAACGCGACATCAATTTGTATATCAATTCGCCCGGCGGTTCGATCACGGCGGGATTCGCTATTTATGACACGATGCAGTTTATCCGCAACGATGTAACGACGATCTGCGTCGGTCAATGTGCTTCAATGGGAGCTTTGCTTTTAACGGCAGGAACTCACGGCAAGCGTTTTTCATTGCCAAATTCCCGTGTTTTAATTCATCAACCTTCGGGCGGAGCTTCGGGACAGGAAACCGATGTCCGCATTATGGCGGAAGAAATTTTGCGGATGCGGCATCTTACTTCTGAAATTCTCGCAAAACATACGGGACAGAGTTTTGAGCAGGTTGAAAAAGATGTCGAACGCGATAGAATTATGTCGCCCGAACAGGCAAAAGAATACGGCTTGATTGATGAAGTTATAAATCACCGTGAAAAAGTAAAATAATCTAAACTTTGCCGAATCCGTATAAATTACGGGTTCGGCAATTTCTAAAATACTCGCCAGACTAAAATTTTTTTATGTCACTACTAAGACCCGAAGAAGTTCTGCGTTGTTCATTTTGCGGCAAGTCGCAGAATGAAGTCAAAAAATTGATCGCCGGTCCGAGCGTCTATATCTGCAATGAATGTATAGACATTTGTAATGAAATAATTAATGACGACGAGCAGACGGACGGTATAACTTCCCGCACGGCTTTGCCGAAACCACAGCAAATTCACGATTTTCTGGATGAATATGTAATCGGTCAGGGTGAATCGAAAAAACGACTTTCGGTTGCCGTTTATCAGCATTTTAAACGGCTTGAACTCTCGAAAAGACGCTCCGATGTCGAGATTCAAAAATCAAATATTTTATTGATTGGTCCAACCGGAACGGGAAAAACTCTGCTTGCTCAGACGCTTGCCAGATTTTTGAGCGTTCCGTTCTGTATTGTTGACGCAACTACCTTAACCGAAGCGGGTTATGTCGGCGAAGATGTCGAAAATATAATTTTGAAACTTCTGCAAGCCGCCGGAAACGATGTCGAAAAGGCACAGGAAGGAATTATCTATATTGACGAGATAGATAAAATCTGCCGCAAAGACGACAATCCTTCGATCACAAGGGACGTTTCGGGCGAAGGAGTGCAGCAGGCATTGCTTAAAATTTTAGAGGGAACAATCGCCAACATTCCGCAAAACGGCGGCAGAAAACATCCTCAGCAGGAGTTTTTGCCCGTTGATACGACAAATATTTTATTCATCTGCGGCGGTGCATTTGTCGGGCTGGATAAAGTCGTTGACCGACGTTTGCGAAATAAATCGCTCGGTTTCAAAGCCGATATAAAACTTGCCAAAGAACGTCAGTTGGAAGTGCAAAACAACCTTGAGCCTGACGATCTCGTGCATTACGGTCTGATTCCCGAATTTGTCGGCAGACTTCCGGTTGTAGGTTCGCTGCACGAATTGGACGAACACGCTTTGGTCAGAATTTTAACCGAACCGAAAAATGCTCTCATCAAACAATATCAACGCAAGTTTGAGTTTGACAACGTACGCCTTAAATTTACCGACGACGCATTAACCGCAATTGCCGGACAAGCATTCAAACGGCGGGTCGGGGCAAGAGGTTTAATGATGATTCTGGAAGAAATTCTGCTCGAACCGATGTATCTTCTGCCTTCACAGAAAAAGGTCAAAGAATTAATAATCACAAAAGATATTGTCGAACGCAAAATCTCGCCGACACCTTTGGAAGTTATTAAAAATATGGAAGAAGCGGCTTAGAATGTCTGAATTCAAATTCCGCCTTTTTGCTGTTAATTCAAGAAAATTGAGGTTATATCAATAATAATCTCAAAAGTATTATTCCGAAAAATTCTTTTTTTATTAGTAAGACAAAAAAGCAGACAGGAAATTTGGTTGGCTTGCCGATCTGTATCTTTCAAATATTACACAATATAAACTGAAACAGAGTCTTTAATCTAAACATTTGGTTGATTTGAGTAAAAACACTATAATGAATGAATCTTCAATTATTAACAAATCCTTATGCGATTATTGGTCTTTAGTCAGATTTACACGGTTTTCCGCAGACCCGCGGCTATAGCCGGAATCGTGTGTGGTGAGCAAATAATTAAATTTTCCCGGAATAACTTGAAAATTAATGAAACTTTCCCCATACTTTTAAGTGAAACCAATAAATCTTTCCTCCCGGATATTAAATTCATACAAAAATTAATAAGAGGTAATTATAATGAGTAATAATGCTGTCGTAGCAAAACCTAAGAAAAATTATACGGTTGACGAGTATTTGGAAATTGAAAGTAATGAAATGAATAAACAAGAACTTTTTGACGGAAAAATCATTGCCGGGACAGGTTCAAGCCGAAGACATAATTTAATCGTAACTAATATAACGATTGCCATCGGAAGCCGTCTTCGCCGTCATAAACACGAGCTTTATGCGAATAATATGCATGTCAAATTATCGGATAAGGATTTTTGCTACCCGGATGTAACGATTGTTAAAGACAGTCCGAAGTTTCTCGGAAAAGATATGGATATTTTGCTTAATCCGAGCGTGATAATCGAGATTCTGCCCGAACAGATTATGCTTCGTGACAAAACCCGGAAGTTGGAAAAATATCTCTCTTTGGAAAGCATCAGCGAATATTTGCTTGTCCGTGAAGAAGAAATGCGGATCGAACATTATGCAAAACAAAATCCGAAGCAATGGGTTTACCGGATTTACGATGCTCAGGATGACATAATCTCGATGGAATCAATCCAGTGCAAAGTTTCTCTATCAGAATTCTATTCGCAGATAAAATATTAAAAAATGGAAAATGGAAAATGGAAAATGGATAATTTGAAGAATTAATAATCAAAAAACCAAGACCAAAGACCACTTTTGTTACAATAAATTTATCGGATCAATCTCGACATAAATAATTTTCAGATCACAAAACTTTGCTTCGGCTTCGGCGAGTGCAAAATCTATTGTTTCCCGCAGATGATTGCGGTTTCGTGATTTTATAAGAATCTGCAAGCGATGTTCGCCTTTTAAACGCGGCAGAGAAGCAGGTGCGGGACCTAATATTATGCACTGTTTTTCTGTGTTTGCCGCATCGAGTGCGGAACGCAGGATTTGAGCGTTGTCGTGGGCGTAATTATAATTCGGGTGTTTTATTAAAATCGAAGACAGAGCGACAAACGGCGGATAATGGAGTTTTTCACGGAAGGCGATTTCCTGTTCGTAGAATTCGTCGTAGTTTTGCGTTTTTGAATGTTTGAGTGCGTAATGTTCGGGATAATATGTTTGAATCAAAACCCTTCCCGGCAAACTGCCGCGTCCGGCTCGTCCCGCAACTTGAGTTAAAAGTTGAAAAGTTCTCTCCGCGGAACGAAAATCGGGAAGCGATAACCCCGTATCAACCGAAATCACACCGACCAGAGTTACATTCGGAAAATCGTGTCCTTTAGCAAGCATCTGTGTTCCGACAAGCATATCGAGCTTTTTGTCGCTGAATGCCGAAAGCACATTTTCCATTTCGTGTTTGCGTCTTGTCGTGTCGCGGTCAACCCTTGCAATCCGCAGTTCGGAAAATTTTCTCTGCAAAAGATTTTCGATCTGCTCCGTTCCTTCGCCCATAAAATACAAAAATTTGCTTTCGCATTCGGGGCATTTGTGCGGAACTTTTTCGCGGTGGTTACAGTAATGACAGACAAGGTTTTGCTCGCGTTTGTGATATGTCAGCGTGATGTCGCAATTATTGCATTTAATCGTTTCGCCGCAGCTTCGGCACAAAACGAATTGCGAAAAGCCGCGTCGGTTGAGCAAAATTATTGACTGCTCGCCACGCCCGTGAGTTTCCTGAATTGCATCTTCTAAAGCGGGCGAAAAAATTAAATCTTTTCCGGCTTCTTTAAAAACTTCCCGCATATCAATAATTTCCGCCGTTGCCAGCGGGCGATTTCCGACACGATTCGGTAGAGTTAAATAATCATATTTACCAATGTGCGAATTATGAAAACTCTCAAGAGCCGGAGTTGCCGAACCTAAAATGACAACCGCATCTGCAAAATTAGCACGAACAATCGCCACATCGCGTCCGTTATAAAAGGGCATTTCGTGTTGACGATAAGATGTGTCGTGTTCTTCGTCAACCACAATTAAACCTAAATTTTTGAGCGGAGCAAAAACCGCCGAGCGTGTGCCGATGACGACTCTAGCATCGCCTTTGCGGATTCTACGCCATTCATCAAAGCGTTCTCCGGTTGAAAGCGACGAATGCAGAATCGCAACTTCATCACCGAAAACCGCCCGCAATCTCTTGGAAAAAACGGGCGTTAAAGCAATTTCGGGAACAAGCATCAAAGCCGATTTTCCTTTATTTAAAACCGATTTCATCGCCCGTATATAAACTTCCGTCTTGCCGCTTCCCGTTACGCCGTGAAGCAAAAAACCTTTATATTTTCCGACATCTAAGGCAGAATTTATTTGGCTTAAAACCTGTTTTTGTTGATCGGTTAAAATCAAGTCCTGTATTTCAGGGATTTTTGCTTCCGACAAGGGATCGCGGAAAACTTCTTTAACAAAAACTTCGACAAAACCATATTTTGCCAGAGTATTTATCGGCGAAGCACCGACATCGGCTTTTTCGATCAAATCCGTAAAAAGAATTTCGCCGTCAAATTCGATTAGAAAATCTATGATTTTTTGGTGCGTTTCGGTTAATTTTTTCGCATTCGGTTTATGGTTTTCGATTGGCAAAAGCCGAACTGCTTTGCGGCGTTTGGGTTTAACTTTGGATGTGATCGTGCGGCTGAATTTATATATAAAATCCAGCAAAAGAAGCGATTTGACGGCACGCATAGTTTTTCCCGCACCGAATTTTTTCTTGAGTTCACGCAGAGCCGTTTCGCCGTTTTTATTTAAGAAATTCAAGATTTGTAATTTAACTGTTTTACTCGTTTCAGTTTTGGTCAATTCATCCTGTCCGCGTGAATTTATATTGACGATTTCCTCCACCGTCGCATTAATTCCGGCGGGAAGCGAAGCCTTTAAAACTTCGCCCCAGGATGAAGCGTAATAATCCGCCGCCCATTGCGTAAGTCCAAGTATTTCTTTAGTTATCAGCGGTTCATCGTCAAGCAGTTCAGCAATTTCTTTAACAGCGGATTCTTCTATTTCTAACTCTTCGCTCAAAGTTTCGTGCAGAATCACGGCATAACCCGTTAAATATCTGCTGCCGAAAGGGACGAGAACACGCGAACCGATTTCAATAACTTCACGCATTCCGACGGGAATCGAATATGTAAAAGTCTGGCGAAGCGGAATCGGCAAGGCAACCTCGACAAATTCAGGCTTCGGAGCATCTGCAAAAAAAGTTTTAAAGGCTTGTTCGGGCATCAAAATATGTGAAAAATGGAGAAATTATTTGAATCCAATTTCAGACTTTTTCAAATAAAATGATAACCTATTGGAACATTTAATAAAAACGCTTGTCTAATACATTCGAGGGGAAATTATGGTTGATTTTTTACAGGAAAATAGAGAGAAAAAGGGAATTAACAAAGGTTTAATTATAGGCGGAATTATCGGTATAATTATAATTGCCGGAATAATCGGTCTGATTGCGATGCTGCCTTCGACCGAAGAGATAAAACAGGAGGAATTAAAGGGAGCATATCTTGAGGGCACGCCGGAATTTGAGAAATATACTAACGAAATCATTATTACCACCAATATGGATCGTACGACTCAGGCTCGCACGGGACTCGGCTCAATTTTAATGAACATCGCCGGAAAGATTCGCAACAAAGGCGATAAAACGCTGGACGGACTCGAAGTAAATGTCAGAGTTGTTGACATATGCGACAAAACTATAAAAGAAAAAAATGTATTGATAATTCCGAAACGTCAGGAAACACTTTCACCAAACGAAACGATTGATGTAGTCGTCAATATATCCGGCTTTGACCCGGAATCTGACCGTGCCAACGTCCGCTGGAAAGTTTCGGCGATAAGATTTGCAAAATAATGGAAAACGTCGGAAAACGGAAAATGGAAAATGGAAAATGGAAAACGGAAAATGAAGAAAAGAAATATAAATTCAAGTTGGAGTTGAAGTATTAAAATATTTTCCATTTTCCATTAAACAAAATTTTCCATTATTGAACTTGCATCAAAACATCAAAATTCTTGCTTAGAATTTATGTTTTAGTATAAAATCAATTATGTTATGAACAATATAAAAGCAAAGGAAAAGAGACGCACGACGCTGACATTAGAGGCGGACATAAACAGTGAGATTCAGCGAAAACTCCGCGAGAATCCGACACTCAAGGAAAAGACTTTGGTCAATGAACTGCTTCGCCGCGGTCTTAATGCAATCGAGGAAGAGTCGAAATCACAAAAACTTCGTATAAAACCATTCAAAACCCGCCGCGTCAAAGGTGTAACTGATAATCAAATAGAAGAGATGTTAAAAGAAATCTAATGATCTTGATTGATAATAATATTCTTCTTTATGCTTTTGTTGACGAAGGGAAACCCGAAAACGAAAAGGCTCTGCGATGGCTCGAATCTGCACTTCTCGATAAATACAATCCACTGGTCATCTCGCCGGTCAGTATTCTCGGATTTATCCGCGTCGCCACAAATGAAAAAGTCTTTAATCCGCCGCTGCCAATCAAAACGGCAGAAAAAATCGTTTTGGATCTACTCTCTCATCCGAATGTGCGGCTTCTTACTTTTTCAACGAATCATTTTGCCGAACTTTTTAATTTTATAAAAGACAAAAAACTGACCAGCCGAACTACAACAGACGCACATCTGGCGGTGCTGGCTCAGACGGTCGGGGCGACGGTTGCAACTAATGATAAGGATTTTAAGAATTTCAAAGGGATTAGGTGGTTTAATCCGCTTAAATCCTAGTTCACCAAAGATCAATCTGAAATTTTAATTTACCGTTTCTTTGACGAATAGTTTTTCCAGCGACTGTTTGACGGGTTGGATTGAAACGAGATTTCCGCCTGTTTTTTTGTTTATTTCCAATATCTTTTCTATATCATTTTCATTTAAAACCTGAATATTTGCTCCGTTTGGTTTTGCTGAAACAGTAACTCCGGCGATACCTGAAATTTCATTTTCCAAAACTTCTGCGGAAACTCCTTTGACGTTTATTTCAAAGGTTTGAGTTTCACCGCTTTCGGTTAATAAATCCTGCAGGTTTCCCTGTGCGGTTAATTTTCCGTTTTTCAAAATCGCCACATTGTCGCAGAGTGCTTCAATGTCGGATAAAATATGCGACGACATAAAAACGGTTGTTCCTTTTTCGCGTAAATCGGCAATCAATTCGATTTTCGATTTCGATAATGTAATTCATATCAATTTAATTGACGGGGAATTTTAGTTTTTTCCGTGTCTAATTTTATTTCGCAGTTTTCTTTATCAAGCAGATAAGGAGCGTCCGTCGGATCAACTATATTTCCTTTGTCGTCAACGCGAAAATCCTTGCCTGTGGGAAGTTTTACACTTTGCAGAAGCGGAAGAATCTCCTGCCAATTTTTTGCACAGCGTCCTTTTTGCTCTTTAAATTGCGATAGAACTTTTTGAATTGCTTCTCTTTCGTCAAATGAATCCAGTTCCAGAAGACGAATTCCGGCGTTTTCTTTTGTTTGGGTATCCTGTGCCTCATCAAACATCTGCTCGTAAATATGCCGTGCGGTTTCGCGGCTTCCGCCGTCGTTTTGCAATTTCGCCGCCATCAATTTCATAAACGGCGGAGCATTTTTTATTTTTGAACCTTTTTCATAAACTTCTGAGGCTTTTTTATAATTTTTCAATTTCCAATAAATAAAACCGAGATGGTGATAAAGCCGCCACTCATACGGGTTATTTGCAATTCCTTTTTCGGTAATTTTTATTGCCTGTTCAGGATTTATTGCGGGCAAAACGATTGCTCCGTATGAATAAACTTCGAGAAAATGCGGGTCTAGAGTCGCCGCATTATCGAGCAGCGGATATAAAAGTTTCGGATTCAAAGATGTTAAATCTTCGAGATTCAGGTTTCTATCATTGCTGTCCAAAAATTTATTCACGTTGGGTTTAATACCCCGTCAGCTTGCTGCGGCTTTATACTGTATGAATAAGCAAGTTCATTCATAAAAACCACAACGTATCAGTTTTGATGTATCACATCGTTTGTCCGTCGAAA
>JALZKH010000085.1 GCA_030859345.1 Acidobacteriota bacterium
GTTATTCGCTTGGATTTATTATCAGCGTAATAGCTTTTGCAATAATCGCTTCACTGATATTTCCAAAAAAACCTGGTAAATTCGTGAAAGAAGGATAAATAATCAAAAAGATTTTTCTCAAAATTTGTAATATTTTCTATTTTTCTAGACTGATTTTAATCGTATTCAATTTGATATAAGTTGGCACTTTGAATTGATTTTGCTATATTCAAAAGATATTTCTGGTTATGACTTCGCGTAGCATTGCAAAATTAAAACCCGAATCAATGCGTCCCGAATTATACGGCGGCGATTAATTATTTCCCTGTTTTGTTCGCTATGAAGCGTCGGATGTTTTTCCGGCAAATTTTAATACAACAAATTTTAGAGGAGAAATAATAAAATGACACCATCTACAGATATAAAAAGACCGCATATTAAAACAGAACTTCCCGGACCAAAGGGCAAAGAAATCATTGCTGCCGATGAAAAATATGTAACGCCGAGTTATCCGCGTCCCGACTATAAATTAGTTGCCGAAAAAGGTTACGGCGTATGGCTCGAGGATGCCGATGGAAACGTATTTCTTGACTGTAATGCGGGCGTTGCCGTTTGTTCGACCGGACATTGCCATCCCGAAATTGTCGAAGCTATTACGCAACAAACAAAAACTTTAATCCATATGTGCGGGACTGATTTTTACTATCGGCATATGCCCGATCTCGGTAAAAAGTTAAACGAAATTGTTCCGATTAAAGGCGATACCAAAACGCACTTTGCTAATTCGGGAGCGGAAGCTGTTGAAACCGCTTTGAAACTGGCGATGTATCACACGAAACGCCAGAAATTCATATCCTTTTTCGGCTCGTTTCACGGCAGAACGCTCGGGGCATTATCCTTAACATCTTCAAAAAGAGCCCAACGCCTCGGCTTTGCACGACAGGCTTTGGACGTTACGCACGTTCCTTACCCGAATTGTTTCCGCTGTCCTTTTAATCTGGGTAAATGTGAAGATGGTTCGTGTTGTATGGGAACGGTTGATTGGATCGAAGATCGCCTTTTCAAAACAACAACGCCGCCATCGGAAGTCGCCGGAATCGTCGTCGAAGCAATTCAAGGCGAGGGCGGATACATTCCCGCACCGCCCGAAGTTTTGCAGGCGATCCGCAAAATCTGCGACGAACACGGAATAATGATGATCGTGGACGAAGTGCAAAGCGGAATGGGCAGAACCGGCAAAATGTTTGCCATCGAACACAGCGGAGTTTCGCCCGACATAATGTGTCTGGCTAAAGGCATCGGTTCCGGTTTGCCGATTGGTGCGACAGTCGCCAAAGCTGAAATTATGTCCTGGCATAAAGGAGCTCACGCTTCGACATTCGGCGGAAATCCCGTCTGTATCGCATCGGCTTTAAAAACTATCGAATTACTGCAAAATGGCTTGACCGAAAATGCAAAAAATGTCGGAAATTATCTGCAAGACGGCTTGCGAAAATTGCAGGAAAAATATGATTGCATTGGCGATGTCCGCGGCAAAGGCTTAATGGTCGGAGTTGAATTTGTCAAAGAAGACGGTGCATTTGCTCCCGAACTTCGAGATCGAATTGAGATGGCTTGCTTTAACAAAGGCTTGATAATTTTAGGCTGCGGAGACAGCGTCATTCGCTGGTCACCGCCGCTTATTTTAACAGAGGAAAATGTTGATGTCGCGTTAGCAATTTTCGACGAAGCGATTTCCGAATCAATTTAATCGAAATAATCGTGGAAGCTAAATTTCTTTACAATTTTATTTTTTTCGGTTAAATTTTATTATGAAAAAATTATTTTTATCTGCTCTAATTTTAATTGTTTGTTGTGCTTCTGCAATAGCTCAAAAAACCTCACCGACAACCAGAAAAGCTACGGAAACGATGAAACGCGGTGATTTTCAAGGGACGATTAAAATTCTTGATAATGCCATTTCTAAAAATGAGGATATTCTTGAATCATATAAAATGCGTTCCTTTGTAAAATCTTTGATGGGCGATTTGCCGGGTTCGCTAATAGATTTAAATGAAGCTATCAAAATTGATTCTTCCGATGCTGAACTTTTTGCCCAACGGGCAGATTTAAAAGTATTTTTGCGTGATGAAACTGCATTTGATGATTATAATCTGGCGATTGCCAACGGTTATAAAAATTACAAAGTTTATCTTGGTCGAGCGATGTTTCAACGAAATAAAGGCAGTTTGGAAGAAGCTGAAGCAGATTATCTGACCGCTTACCGCTTAAATCCTGATGTTCCCAGAACAGTCGTAGGGTATGCTTCGATGCTTGAACAGAATAAAAAAATCGAAGAAGCAATGACGGTTTTAAAGAATTATCTCGCAGCATTTGAAGAAAAAAATAAAGGAAAATCACCTGAAGCAAAAATCAATACAATGATACGTGGTGCTGAAATAAAGGGTGAAAAAACTGAAAAAGATAACAGCCAATCCATTTTAGTCGGAACATATGTTGAAACCAACGATGGTGAGAAAATGTCCGCCAAAGATGTGGAAATGATTCTTAACACAGCTAGTGCTTATGCAAATCTTGCCGGAATGCAGTTGCGTAATAAACAACTTGATATAGCATTTACAAACATCCAAAAATCAATTGCCATAAAAGACTCAGACGGATACCCTTTTGGGATTCGCGGACAGATATATTTACAAAAAGGTGAACATAAAAAGGCTCTTGAAGATTTTGATAAGTCTATAAAACTAATGCCACAAATGCCATTTTATTATGTTGACAGGGGCATAATGCATCTGATTTTAGGAGACAAAGCAAAGGCTCAAGCAGATTTCGACAAGTTTCTTGAAATAAACCCACGCGGGAAGAATTTTATGGACAAACGAATTGAGGAAGCGAAAGTAAAATTTAATATAAATCAATAGTCAAAACTGATAGATACTATTTGAACTTCGCTTCGATTTCAGCAATGTCTCCTTTAATTTCCTCTATTTTGGGTTTGTCCTGTTCGCTGAGGTTTCCATCCTTTTTTATTTCTTTTAATTTTTCTAAACTCTCACGATATGCCTCCTGCGATTTTTTCCAAGTGTCATTTTGATTATTTTGTTCGGCAATATACCAATAACCGTTGCCTATTCCGTATAATGAAATAGTAACCAACTGTTTTGAAGCACTTTGGGCGGGGTCTTTCGATAAATATTCCCGACCTTTTTCAACGGATTTCTGATACGCTTCGATGGAGGCTTTGTAATCTTTGACTTTTAGATAGGTTTGTCCCAAATAAAAATATGTCGTTCCCAAATCATAAGCGAGTATCTTGTTGTTCGGGTCTTCTATTCTAAGTTCATTTAAAATGCCGATTGATTCGTTGTAGTTTTTGATAGTTTCGGCATCGTCCAAAGCCAAAGACCGATATTGATAGATCAGAATCTTATCACGTTTTGCCTGAAAATTTTGCGGGTCTTGTTCAAGTGTCTGATCTTTGCAGTTGCTCAGGCGAGGCATAACCCGGTGTCATTACTCCGAGTCTGGTAATTGTTGCTGAATTTAATTGATCAAATTCATCAGTCAAAATCTTTGATATTCCAAAATCGAGCAGTTTCGGTGTGCCGTCCTTGGTAACAAGTATATTTGAAGATTTCAGATCGCGGTGAACGACCAAATTTCTGTGAGCAAAAGCAACTGCCGCACAAACTTCTCGGAAAAGTTCGAGTCTCCGTCTTATATTCAAACTGTTTTTGCTACAGTAATCATCTATCGGTAAACCTTCAACATATTCCATCGCAATATATGGAAGTTTGTCAGCAGTTGTTCCGGCATTTAATAAACGGGCGATATTCGGATGTTCCAAAGATGCGAGAATGTTGCGTTCCTGTTCAAATCTGCGGCGAAGTGCGAGGGTATTCATTTCGCGTTTGAGTAATTTTAGAGCGACTATCTGTTCAAATTTCCCATCCGTTCTTTTAGCTAAATAAACCGCACCCATTCCGCCCTGTCCAAGTTCGCGGATAACCTGATATGCTCCAAATTTCTGCCCGATAACTGCATTATCGGAATTATTTTCCGAACTGCTTTCCTCGAAAAAATCTTTTGAAAATTCGACCGCCGAAACATCCATTAATCCTTCGACATTTTCTTCAAATGCAAGATATGTTTCGACATCTGCACGAAGTTCAGGACTTAAATTCAACTCATCGAGATATTTCTGCCGTTCGGAAAATTCTATTTCCAAACAGTCCGACAAAACCTTGCTGACCCTTTTCCATTCATCCGTTTTCATAGTTTTTTAACAAATCAGAACACAGAGCGGTAGCGACGTGCTTATTGTTTAGTAAAAGTTTTACCGGTTCGCTATCGCTCACGGTTCTGACTAAGAACATAATTTCCAAACTTGATAACTGCTATTTATTATCTGTGTAATTCGGACGGGAAAAATGACAAAAATATATTTTTTTTTCTTTCTCTGTTTTGTTAAAGATGCTTATTCTTTTTAGCCAAAGCGTCTTCAATGATCTTTATAAATCCTTTGGAATCAATATTCAGCTTTTCTTCCAAATCATTGCAGGTTTTGAACTGCCGCTCAAAATCCGTCATTTTATTCTGCATCAATAAACTGTATGCCAACAAACATTCGTTTTGTGCGGTCGCCTGATTGTCCTGTTTGTAAAACTTGCGAAAAATCGGCAAGGCTTCGCGGAGATATGCTTCGGCTAACTGATACCTGTTTTTGTCAGTAGAAGGAATTGCCGCTTGCAGATAAAATTTGTGATTTTTTTCAAAATTTTCTTTGGACTCAGGATCATTCGGAAGCATCGTAAAACCCGAATAATCCTGAAGCATATACGGCAGATTAAGATTATTCGGATTTGTTTCACGCATCATTTCGATGGCTTCAGCTAACATTTTTGCAATTTTCTCGTGGTCAGGTTCGTCAATAGTTATTAACACTGCCCACAAATAATACATATCTTTGGCGATGAGTTCGTGTTTCTCGCCGTAGAATTGTTTGCGAAGCTGCAAAGCACGTCTTGCGTGAAAAAGTTGTTTCTCCCGTGACTCTTTTGAATTTCTGTTAATATAAACCTCGGAAAATTTGTGGTGCAGTTCGGCTTGAATATCGGGCTGACCGGGAAATTCGGTATCAATTTTATTCGTCAGATCATTCAAAACATCAATCACTTTTACGTCGCCATTAAATTTCGCACCTTCGGCATACCACTGCGGATTTGCATAAGATATCACTTTTGCCATAAATTGACTGATCTTCTCGGCTTTTTCTTTTTCGGTTTTCGCTTTTTTCGTTTCGGCAGTTGCCCGCTCCGATTCGATTTCGGCAATCCGTGCTTGTTCGCCTGCCTCATTTGCCTGCCAGATCGCCGCCGTTATTCCCGTTATCAAACTTAAAAGGATTAAAACGCCCACAATTACAGGAATTTTATTTCGCCGATAAAATTTGCCTGCCCGATATGAAAATGTCGTGGGACGAGCCGAAACTGTCAGACCATCTATAAAACGCCGTATGTCGGCGGAGAATTGTTCAACCGTTTGATAACGCCTTTCGGGTTCTTTTTCGAGCGATTTTAAGATAATGTTATCAAGATCACCCTTAAGCAATTTTCGATTTTCGATTGGTTTCTTCTCTGCTGACTGCCGAAGAAGGCATTATCGGTTCTTGTCTTTCGATTATTTGCAGTAATTCATTTGCGGTTTTGTTACCCAAATCATAAGGAAAAGTTCCCGTCAGCATTTTGAATAAAACGACTCCAAGCGAATAAATATCGGTGGCGGTTGAAACTTGTTCGCCTCTGATTTGTTCGGGCGAAGCGTATTGCGGTGTCATTGCTTCGAAGATAGTCGTGTTTTTGGAGCTCTCGCCCGTTTCCCCGAGCAGTTTGGAAATGCCGAAATCGAGCAGTTTTGTTTCGCCCGTTTTTGTAATTAAAATATTCGAAGGTTTCAGATCGCGGTGAATGACCAGATTTCGATGTGCAAAGGCGACGGCTTCGCAGATTTTATTAAAAAGTTTCAAACGCTCATTCAATTCAAGCGAATTCTCAAAACAGAATTTATCAACCGGAACGCCTTCGATATATTCCATCACGAGATACGGAATGCCGTCGTCGGTTTTCCCCGCATCCAGAAGGTGAGCGATATTCGGGTGAGAAAGTGCGGCTAGAATTTCCTTTTCGCGTTTAAATATCTGTCGAATTTTTTCGATATTAAATTCGCGTTTGAGCAATTTTACCGCGACCTTTTGTTTGAATTTTCCGTCCGTCCGTTCGGCAAGATAAACCGCTCCCATTCCGCCTAAGCCGAGTTCTTTAATTACTTTGTAGATGCCGATTTGCCGGGCGGCGGACTGGTTATCGTCGTTTCGAGATAGCGGGATAAAATCTTTTGAAACATCAACAGCCGAAAGCGACATAAAAGTTTCCGTATCTGTTTCTAAATCAAGAAACGATTTAACTTCCGCACGAATTTCCGGCTCGATGTCCGATTTGTTCAGATATTTTCGCCGTTCGGAAGTCTTCATTTCCAAACAATCCGCCAGAATTTCGCTGATTTTTTCCAATTATTCATTATAGGTAATTCACATAAATCAATTAAAAAATTTTGAACAAACGGAACGAGAAGCATCCTGCCGGCAATGAGTGCGATAGCACGAAAACAAATGTCGAAAACTTTAATAGATAAAATGCGAATCAAGAGTAGAAATTTAGCAGATAGACATAAATTCGATAAGATGAAGTTATTATGGAAATCAAACTTATCGAACTCTTTTGTCTAATCTGCCATCTCTACGATACAAACATTGTTTTGA
>JALZKH010000089.1 GCA_030859345.1 Acidobacteriota bacterium
GTGCGATAATCCACATTGCGGACAAGTCAAATTGTTCGATGGAGTAGTTTCTCGTTTGTTCATCATAAAACAATTACAAGAAATTACTCCTCATTTTTCAAATAGCATTACTTTTAGGACACTACCAGATAAAAAGGAATTATGAAACTTTCTATCTTATTTATTGTTTTCGTCAGTAAATTCGTTTTGGATTCAAACTTTTTATTTTTTTGAGAAAGTGAATTTTCACAAACAAAAGGCGAATCCATTTCTTCAATAATTGATTCGCCTTTTGTTAAATTGCCGCTTGTCCATTGCCATTTTTCGTGAAGTCTGATCTTGCCGCTTTTGAGAATTTCGGGAGTCGAATGACCAATTCCTGTCATCAAATCGCCTTGTTTGTTTAGATGTTGATAACGCATTTCTAATTTCCCGTTTTCATCCGCTTTGGCAATCAAACTGCCGAAAACAATTTCACCGCCGGATTATTCCGCCCAAACTAAATCGTCTTTTTGATGATAATGAAAAACGGTTTCGCCCGTAACTTCGCCCGATTCGGAATTCTGAACCGATACAAATTTTTTATCGTTATAGTTAATTGAGATCATAATTGAAAACGTCTTTTATAAAGTAAACGCAGAATAGTCTAAAATAAAAGTATGAATCAGAAAAAATCTATACAGGAAACTTTTGCACCGAAAGGCGTTTGCTTTGGTTGCGGAGTGGCAAATGAAAAAGGTTTGCGAATCAGGAGTTTTGAAAAAGACGGCGAATATTTTGCTGAATGGAAAGCGGAAAAGCATCACGAAGCCTTTCCCGGAATGCTCAACGGCGGAATTATAGGCTCACTTCTCGATTGCCATTCAAACTGGGCGGCGGCACATTATTTAATGAAACAGAACAACAAAGACGAACCCGATTGCACCGTCACGGCGAATTATTCGATAAAATTATTGCGTCCGACACCCTCGGATGCTCTGATAAAACTACGTGCAAAAGTCGTTGAATCTAGCGAAGATCGTGCCACGGTTGAAGCAGAATTGATCGCCAACGACAAAGTTTGTGCAACTTGCAAAGGCTTATTTGTCGCTGTCAAAGAAGGACATCCGGCTTATCATCGTTGGTAATAAATTATGAAATCAGATCAAGATGCTTTTGGAAAATATATTCTGGCACAGTATGAAGCGATTCTGAAAGGTCAGCCAATTGCTGCAGAAATTGTTGAGCGTGATGATAATTATATTGACTTTGGCTCAATGTCAGGAATGTATCTTCGTCCATATAAATGGTGGGACAAACTCGAACAACAGATGGTAGACAGAGCCAGAGGCAAAATTCTCGACATCGGTTGCGGTGCAGGTCGTCATTCACTTTATTTACAGGAAAAAGGTTTTGATATAACGGGAATTGATAATTCGGCGGGAGCGATTGATGTTTGCCGTTTGCGAGGTTTGGAAGACGCTTTTGTTCGCTCGATCTGCGAAATTGATAAATTTGAACCAAATTCTTTTAACACGATTTTAATGCTCGGCAACAATTTCGGTTTGTTCGGCGATGCGGAAAATGGCAAGGTGATTCTTCACAAAATACATAGAATTACAAAAGAAAACGCACAAATCATTGTCGAAACACTAAATCCTTATATGACCGATGACGAAACTCATCTGAAATATCACAAACTAAATATAGAACGCAGAAGAATGGTCGGACAAATCAGATTGCGTATTCGTTACGGCAACACAGTCGGCGAATGGTTCGATTATCTGTTCGTTTCGCCCGAAGAAATGGAAGGAATTATCAACGATACAAATTGGCAAATCAAAGAATTTATCAATTCCGACAAAGCAAATTATTTCGCTGTGATAGAAAAGAAACTTGCTTAAACTATTTTTTGCATTGCTGTATTAAAATCTTCCTGCAAACCCAATCTTTCCATCCACAAAACTTGCTCATCCATTAATCTCGGCAAATATGCAACGTCATTCATCGCATATTCGACGAGTTCTTTCGTCCAGATTCTATTCCAGTTTCTGCCGAATTTTTTGCGTTGTGATTTGTCGAGGTCAACGGCGAAATGTCTGTAAAGCGTTTCGGCGAGTGAAACGGATTGATTCGCTCCTTTTGTCAGAACTTTTTCGGCGATCATCGTATCGTATATGTTTTTGGTTTGGTAGCCGTTTTCCTGTAAAAATCCAAGGTCGAATTTCGCGTTGTGAAAGATTTTTATAATTGATTCATCTTCGAGAATTTCACTAAGTTTTCCGAGCGGCACATTTTCCGAAGTCGGCACAAGAACATTAAAATCACCGTCGGAAAACTGCACCGAGAAAAGTCTGGAATTTCGCGGACTCAAGCCGCTAGTTTCCGTATCACAACCTAAAACCTTCGCCTGTCTAAGTTTTTCATAGGCGAGATTTATTTCTTCGGAAGTTCTTATGATCAAAATATGCAAAGTTTTTGAAAATTTATAAAAGTATTCCTGCGAATTATGCAAAAAAACTATCGGTAGATTTTGAATGAATTTGTGAAGAAGACAAAATCCCAAGTGCCTATTTCTTTTTGTCCGCCAACCATCATCAGATAAAGTGTTATTTTATCGCCTTTTTTGAAATCCTTCGGGAAATCATCCGCTGCAGGTTTCTGCACAGGAATCCAGTATTCTTTATCACATTCTTTGAACAGAAATTCTTTGTCCAACATATCAAATAATTTTGGATCAATTCCCAAACTAGCCTGCCAAAGTTTGAACAATTTCATTCTTTCTTCTGAAACAGGTCTGGATTTGCCCATATATTCAAATCTGATCGCCGAGTAAAAAGGCTTTGCACTTATCATCACGTGATGTTTAGTTTCCGGCGGAAATTTATCAATGTCCGGAACTGATAAATTAAGTTCAATCAATTCATTGATCGTCCGCGTATCGTATAAATGATACGGAAATCCTTGTGAATAAACCGATTGATTGACAGTTAATAAGAGTGCTGTGAAAAAAACAAGTGGAAAAACTTTTCTCATAATTTTAGTCATTTAATTAAAATTATTGGTAGCTTAATCTACTTAGAATAACTTTAGCAACTTTTTCCCGACTTAAACATTTTACGCTATCTGCAATGAACAGCCGGATTAGATCAATTTATATAAGAAAATAAAGCTCGTGATATAATTTTGTTTAGGCATATTAATTACATATTTTATTGAAAGATTGAAAATGAAAAACACAGGCAAAAAATGCTTGTGGAACAATATATTTGATTAAAATATGAAAAAAGTAACTTTAGAGATTTTCTCTGATTTTGTCTGACCGTTTTGTTGGTTGGCGGTGCCAGCCGTAAACGAATTAGCGGAAACGGAAAAAGATATCGAAATAATCTGGCGGGCGTTTGAACTACGTCCGAAACCCGCACGTTTGCCCGATGCAACGAGCGATCGTTTCAAGCAAATGTGGGAAAGTTCGATCTACCCTTTAGCCGACAAAATTGGTGTGAAAATGAAAATGCCGACGGTAAAACCGTATTCGCGTCTGACACACGAAGCAGCAAAATGGGCTGAATCAAACGGAGATTTTGATAAATATAAAAATGAAATTTTTCGTGCATATTTTGAACGCGATGAAAATATTGGTGAGATCGAAACGCTTTTATCTATTGCCAAAAGTTTGAAATTAGATAAAGAATCTCTACAAAAATCTTTGGAAACAAATGAATTTCTTGAAAGCGTTTTGATTGATGAAAAAGATGCCGCCTCGATGGGAATTAACGGAGTTCCTGCATTTATTGCCGATAGAAAAAGCGGTTTCAGCGGACTTCAAACGGTTGAGAATTTGAGAATGTTAATTGAGTCTGTCCGCGATGATATAACGAACTAAAAATAAAAATTATGTCCAAAATATTACTATTTGATGTCAATGAAACCCTACTTGATCTTAGTCCTTTGAAATCTCATTTTAAAAGAATTTTTAATGACGCAGACGCGATGAAGCAATGGTTTCTGACGCTTCTGCATTCTTCTTTGACAGTAACTCTGGCAGATAATTACTCAGATTTTGGCTCACTTGCGGGTGCGGCACTTGATATTGTTTCACAGGAAAGAGAAGTTTCGCTCGTAGATGAAGACCGCAAAGCAATTCTCGAAACAATTAAAAAGCTGCCGCCGCATTCAGAGGTTTCCGAAAGTCTGGAAAGATTAAAATCAAATGGTTTTCGTTTATTTACGTTGACAAATTCCCCACCGAAAACTCTGCAAGCACAGATGGAAAATTCCGGTTTGCGGAAATACTTTGAAGACATATTTTCAATTGACGATACGAAAAAATTTAAACCCGCCATCGAAACTTATCAAATGGCAGCGAAAAAATTAGGAGTGGAAACAAACGAAATGATGATGATCGCCGCCCACGATTGGGATATTGCGGGTGCGATAAATGCCGAATGTCAAACGGCTTTTATTGCACGAGAGGGTAAATTTTATAATTCTCTCTACAAAAAGCCGGACTTATCGGGCAAGGATTTGAGTAAGATCGTTGATAAAATTCTAAACAAATAACTATGAAAGCCGCAGTTTACGAAAAATTCAAAGAACCTTTAACAATTCAAAATGTTCCCGAACCGATGCCGACAAAAAACTCCGTTGTCATAAAAGTCGAAGCGTGTGGAATTTGCCGAAGCGATTGGCACGGTTGGATGGGAAATGATCCTGACATCGTTCTGCCGCACGTTCCGGGACACGAACTTGCGGGTATTGTCGAAGAAGTCGGAAGCGATATTAAAAATTGGATGAAAGGAGATCGTGTAACAGTTCCTTTTGTCGGCGGTTGCGGAAAATGTCCGCAATGCTTTTCGGGTAATCAGCAAGTTTGTGATTTTCAATTTCAACCCGGTTTCACTGCTTGGGGAGCTTTTGCCAAATACGTTGCGATTGATTATGCAGATACAAATCTCGTCCGCTTGCCCGACGAGATTGCTTTTGTCACCGCATCTTCACTCGGTTGCCGCTTTATTACATCATTTCGAGCCGTCGCACATCAAGCCAAAGTAAAGGGCGGCGAATGGGTTGCCGTCCATGGCTGCGGCGGAGTCGGACTTTCCGCAATTATGATCGCTAATGCTCTCGGAGCAAATACGATTGCCGTTGACATCTCCGACGAAAAATTAGAATTCGCCAAATCAATCGGTACAACTGCGGTAGTAAATGCAAAAACTGAAAATCCAATCGAAGCCATTAAAGAGATTACAAAAGGCGGAGCAAACGTCTCCATCGAAGCACTTGGAAATCCGCAAGTTACTTTTAATTCCGTCTCATCTCTCGCCAAACGCGGGCGACATATCCAAATCGGCTTGCTCGAAGCCGAAGACAAAAACACCGCAATCCCGATAAATTTAGTCATCGTCAACGAACTCGAAATAATCGGAAGCCACGGGATGCAAGCCTATAAATACACGGAAATATTTGAAATGATTCGACAAGGAAAACTCGAACCGAAAAAACTGATTGGCAAAACGGTTTCTCTTGAAGAATCAATTGACGAACTTATAAATATGAATAATTTTACGAGAACGGGCGTAACTGTGATTGATAGATTTTAGTTATGGTAATTTCTTTGCTAAAAGCGGTCTTTTGAAGTAAGTTATTAAAAAATTGATTCACAAAATTTCTAAATCTTATGTTCAAACCAAATCAAAAAATCGGTTCTTACACGCTTGTCAAAAAACTTGGGAGAGGTGGTTTTGGCGAAGTTTGGCTAGCGGATAGTTACGGGAGATATGTTACGACTCAGGTTGCCGTGAAGTTGCCGCTTGATGAGCAGGTTGACCACGACCTGATCGAACAGGAAGCACAACTTTGGGCGAGAGCGAGCGGGCATACAAACGTCTTGCCGATCATCGAAGCCAACGAATATGACGGGCAAATTGTCATCGTCAGCGAATACGTACCCGACGGTTCGCTCGAACAGCTTTTGAAAAATAACGGCGGAAAACTCCCCGTCAAACAAGCCGTCGAGATGACCATCGGAATGTTGAACGGCTTAGAGTTTCTCCATTCCCGCAACATTATTCACCGGGATTTAAAACCCGCCAATGTCCTCCTGCAAGGCGAAACACCGCGTCTGGCAGATTTCGGCATTTCCCGTGCTTTGCAAACCACCGTCGCCAGCCAAACCCAAAACATTTCGGGAACATTCGCCTATATGTCGCCCGAAGCATTAGACGGAAAACGCTCGATTCAAACAGACATCTGGGCAGTCGGAGCAAATTTATATCGTTTTCTAACGGGCAAATTGCCATTTCCGCAAAAAGAACCATCCGCATTATTTCCCGCAATCATAATGCGTGATTATGAACAATTACCCGCAGATATTCCGCAAAGTTTGAAAACAGTTATCGCCAAATCGCTGGCAAAACTCCCCGAAAATCGTTATCAAACAGCAGTCGAAATGCGGGAAGATTTACAAAAAATCAAACGTGGCGAAAATGTTTCTGCTTCGGTTCAAACAAACTTTGATAAGCCTATTCCAGACTCCGCAATTCCGCTGACTGAAAAGATTTCATTGGACTCAGCCCGAAACTTTCAGCCCGAAACCGAAACAGTCGTGCGTCCTGTTTTAACTTTTGGGGGAAATGAAAAACCTAAAAGTTCTAATTTTTGGATGTTTGCAACGATTGGATTGTTTTTGCTAAGTGCGATTGGGGTGGTTTTTTATTTTCTTTCACCTCAAACGGTTCAAAATAATTCAAATAAAAATGAATTGACACAATCATCTAATATCAAATTAGAAAACAATTCTTCAAAACAGATAATTGCAACTAATTCAAACTTAAATTCTAAAATTGAAGTAGTTGATAACAAAGAATCAGTTCCAGATACTCCAAAATCTACAACGCCTATTCCCACACCTGAAGAGATTAAAGAAACTAATGTTCGTCTTAGATTTGTAAATGATGCTCGTGCTTGTTTTATAATTCAAGGAAAAATCACATTAAAAACGCAAGGAAAAACTTTTACTGCAAATACTGGTAAGAAAGGATTTACTAATTTTAATAATGTTCCTTGTGGTGACATGGCAACAATCACACTAATTGATTCAGATTATGTATCGCCTAGTCCTGTTCGCCAAAAAATAAAATGTTCTAAATCAGTTTTTTTGGGATCATTTAATATTTATTATGGAAACAAAGTTACTGAGAAGTATGCAGAATATTGCTATAAACTTAACCCCAACTAATCATTTAAGTTGTCATCTTTTGTCCAAAGTTCGCCTTTGAGTTCCAAAGTCAGAACGACAAACGGCGTGTCTTTTTCGTCCACATTAAATTTGTGAATAATCTCAAGAAAAGTTAAGATTTATCTGCTGAGGAATAAGAAAATATGACTGCTGTTATTGAAAGTTACATTGAGATTGATGAAAATCGTGTTGCTTGGATAGCTGATACGAAAGTAAAAGTTATCGAGGTTGCATTGGACAAACTTGCTCACGGTTCGAGTCCCGAAGAAATTCATTTTCAACATCCGCATCTTTCGATGGCACAAATCCACGCCGCACTTTCTTTTTACTATGCTCATCGGGAAGAACTCGAAGCCGAGATTTTGCAACGCTTGGACAAAGTAAATAAACTCGCCGCAAATAACCAAAATTCACCGCTTCAAAAGAAACTTCGTGAACTAAAAAATCAAAAATGAGCATCAAACTTTATATGGATGTTCACGTCAAACGTGCCGTTACGGATGCTTTGCGTACGAATCAAAACCTTTCTTCATCAACAATTCTCAAAACATTATCTTTTGTCCAAAGTTCGCCTTCGAGTTCCAAAGTCAGAACTACAAACGGCGTGTCTTTCTTCTTACACATCGTCGCAGAGTTTTTGAATTCGATAAAACTTCTGAGCGAAATTGATTTTTCATTGACGAAATTTATAACAGGAAGATCAGGCAATTATGCTACAATTTTTATGAATTGAGGTGTTGATTTAACGACGGAAAGCGTAGAAATAAATATGAACATCAGCCAAATTATTTGGAAAGAGCAGTTCATTGAGAAATTAGCGGTCAAACACGGCGTGTCGGTTGAAGAAGCCGAAGATGTTCTCGGCTCAAAACCGCATATTCGCAAAGTCAGCAAAGGAAAAGTCAAAGGCGAAAATGTTTATGCTGCGTTTGGTCAAACATTTGCGGGACGTTATTTAATCGTTTTCTACATTCGCAAAAAATCGGGAGCGATCTTGCCGATTTCTGCCCGCGATATGGACAACGCCGAAAGAAAATATTATGGGAAACAAAAATAAAACAAAGGACATTTTACCCGAAACATTTGAAACCGAACAGGAAGCAGGAGAGTTTTGGGACACGCACAGCACAATGGATTATGCCGAACATTTAGAGCCTTCGGAAGATAAAATCGAAATAAAAAAACGGGTTTTCGAGATACAAATCGGAGAAGATGTTTTTCAAAAGTTACAGCAAGAAGCAACAAATTCAGATAAATCAGTTCCCGAAATAGCCGACCAAATCTTACGAAAGAAATTGGCTTTGACGTAATTCAAATATGCCAACAAAACCCATCAGGCAAACAGCAATTCATAGAAAAACTGTCTTGACTTTTATTTGCAATGAGAAATCTTTTATTCTATTATACGTAAGGAACACGTATGAATTTTTGCGAGGTAAAATAAGATGCAGAAAAAATTAACAATTACAGTTGATGAACAGGTTTATGCAGGTTTGCATAGCATTATCGGGCGGGGCAAAATAAGCAAATTTATTGAATCGCTGGTTCGTCCGCACGTTGTTAAAGAGGAACTCGAAGACGCTTATCGGGAGATGTCTTTGGATGAAGAACGTGAAGCCGAAGCACTCGAATGGTCGGAAAGCACGATAGGAGATGTCGCTGATGAAACGAGGTGAAGTCTGGTGGGTAAAATTCAATACACCTTCGGTTGGTGGCGAAATCGAAAAACAACGCCCTGCAGTAATCGTCAGCAATGATGCCTCAAATAAACATTTGAACCGCTTGCAAGTCATCCCGCTGACCTCAAATGTGAAAAAATTATTTCCGAGTGAGGCTTATGTAATGCTAAAAGGCAAACAATCTAAAGCTCTCGCCGATCAGATTGCAACCGTCAGCAAATTACGTTTGGTAAATATGGAAGGCAAAATCTCCGTAGCGGATATGAAAAAGGTCGAGGACGTAATAAAGAAACAACTCAATTTGTAGTAAAATCAGAATCAAGGAGATTTATTGAATGTTAACGACGATTGAAACAACAGGAACTATAAATGCGAATCATCAGATTGAATTGGATGAGAAATTGCCTGACAATCTGCCGAGTCGTGTGCGGGTGCTTGTTTTATTTGATGAAGATGCGGATATTGACGAGAGAGAATGGAAAAAAGCGGCTTCGGGCAATGAGATTTTTGATTTTCTTAATGACGAGGGCGAAGATATTTACACTTTGGAAGACGGAAAACCTTTAGATAATGAAAAATAAAATCGTTTTAGTTCCGTTTCCATTTGACGATTTATCCGCAAACAAGGTGCGTCCCGCTGTTTGTCTGACTGATTAAATTCAACCTTACGGTTATATCGTTCTAGCGTTTATCACAAGTAAAGTTTCACACAACCCATCCAATACTGATTTTGTCATTGATTCAAAAGATGCAGATTTTCCGCAAACGGGGTTGAAAGTTGATTCGACGGTGCGTTTGCATCGTTTGATGACAATTTCAAAATCAATAATCAAACGCCAACTCGGCAAATTATCAAATAATCAACAGATGGAAATCGAAAACCGTTTGCGGAAATTATTTGAACTCTAAAAATCTCTCAAATTCATTTTCTATAAAATTTAAATCACTTGATCCCAATTATTTTCTATTTCCAATCTTGCTGAATGAATACTCATTCAGTTATACTATCTTCAACAAATATCAACATTAAATCAGTTTATAGAAGGAAATAAAATTATATGTTAAAAGTTGAAAAAGCTGCTGTTTTGGGAGCGGGAACAATGGGAGCGGCGATTGCTGCACATTTATCGAATGCGGGGATTCCGACGTTGCTGTTGGATATTGCACCGAAGGAATTGAATGAAACGGAGGAGCGGAAAGGTTTGCCGCTTGATTCTTATCACGTTAGAAATCGGATTGTCGGTGAAATGTTTGACGCAGCGAAGAAATTAAAACCTGCACCGTTTATGTTGGGTGATAATGCGAATTTGATCGAACTCGGGAATTTTGAGGACGATATGGAAAAGCTCAAGGATTGCGATCTTGTGATCGAAGCGGTGGTTGAACGGCTCGATATAAAACACAAGATTTTTGCGGAGGTTGAGAAGTATCGCAAGCCGGGTTCGATCATTGCCTCAAACACTTCGGGGATTCCGATCAAAGATATTGCCGAGCCGTTTTCTGATGATTTCAAAAAACATTTTTTGGGGACGCACTTTTTTAATCCGCCGCGTTATATGAAGCTTGTCGAAGTTATTCCGACGGAGTGGACGGACGGCGAAGTTGCCTGCAAGGTTCACGGGTTTATGGACAAGCGTTTGGGCAAAGGCGTTGTTTCGGCGAAGGACGAGCCGAATTTTATTGCAAATCGTGTCGGGACATTTGGAATGATGGCGACGATTCACGAGATGTTGAATATGGGTTTTACGCCGACGGAAGTTGACCAGATGACGGGCAAGGCGATGGGACACGCATCTTCGGCGACGTTTCGGACTTCGGATTTGGTCGGTTTGGATGTGTTGGCGCACGTCAACAAAAATCTTTATCCCGCGATTCCGAATGACGAAGACCGCGAGGCGTTTCAGATTCCCGATGTCGTCAATAAAATGCTCGAAAAGAAACATTTGGGCGACAAAACGGGCGGCGGTTTTTACAAAAAATCGAAGGACGCGGAGGGCAATCGTCAGATTTTGGAACTCGACCTCGAAACTTTTGAATATAAGCCGCAAGAGAAAACGAAATTCGCGTCGTTGGACGCGGCGAAACAGATTGAAGACCGCGAAAAACGAATCAAAAAACTCGTTTGGGGCGATGATAACGTCGGCGAATTTTTGTGGAAGACGACTTCAAGAACTTTGCGTTATGCGGC
>JALZKH010000092.1 GCA_030859345.1 Acidobacteriota bacterium
CAGTAAACAGAAATGATAAAAATATCTTGTTCCATAGTGTTTTCTCCTAAAATTAGTTTTTTGGTAAAACCATTTTACAAGAGTTAACTCTATGGAACACTTCTCAACTTAAGTCGCACACAAGGTTATTATTAAATTATGAGCGAACTGATCAGATTCGGAGTCAGCATTGATACCGATCTGCTGGAAAATTTTGACCGCCTGATCTCGGAAAGAAGCTATGAAAATCGTTCCGAAGCACTTCGTGATTTAATTCGTGATACTCTGATCCAGCAAAAGATCGAAACTCAGATTCATACTCAAGTGCTTGGAAGTCTAACACTGATTTACGATCATCACGCCCGAAATCTACCAAAAGAAATCGGAGATATTCAGCATAACTTTCACGAAAATATTTTATCTGTAATGCATCTCCATGTGAGCCACGATGATTGTATGGAAATCATTGCCCTCAAAGGTATTGCCGCCGAGATTATTGATCTTTCCAATGCTCTCTTGAGTATTAAAGGAATAAAACACGGTAAACTTTTTCTTACGCTTCCCTCTTCGGAAATAACTTCAAAATAATTATTAAAACTATTCTCTTGCATTTTGCGATTAACAGTATTACGATTATAAAAAACGTGTTACTCAATTAAATATAAGGGAGTTTTCTAAATGAAGCAAATTATTACTTTCTCATTTTTACTAATTTTATTTTCTATCCAAATTGTTGCTCAGGATGTGCGGACTTTTTCCGGTGTTACTGTTACGCAGCAATTTGAATTCGTGCCGAATGTCGAAGTGGAAGTTGAAACTTCCGATGGAATTTTAAAAACAAAATCCGACCGGGAAGGAAATTTTTCTCTAAAAGTTCCGCGTGAAAATCTTTCGGTCAAATTCTCCGGCAAAAATATCGAGCCGCAAACGCAAAACTTTTCATTCGAGCAGAATCTGACAAATCTGCAAATTAAAATAAAATATATTATTCCGCCCGTTGCCGAAACGGTTACGATTGAAGCGGACGCATTAACGCCGCAGATCGAAACCCGCAACGACACGATTTATACCGAAACGCTTTTCGGACGCGACGACCAATTAATTTTTACGCTCAACGCCGGAATAAACGCCGGACAACACGAAGGCGGCGGAAAATCTCTGGAAATTCGCCGTTACGGTTTTAACACCGATCACGGCGGCGTAAACGGCGGTCTTAAAATTTTGGTTGATAACGTCCAGCAAAATCAAGGGACTCAGGGACACGGGCAGGGTTATCTGGGAAGTTTGAAATCGCTTTCTCCCGAACTCGTCGAAGGTGTTTCGATCATCAACGGACCGTTTTCCGCCGCTTACGGGGATTTTTCAGGTCTCGGAGTTGTCAAAATTGATTTAAAAGAATCGCTGCCCAACATTTTTACCGCCAGAATTCAAGGCGGTTCTTTTAATACTTTTCGCGGATTTTTTGCTTACAGTCCGAAAATAAAGGACGTTGACGCTTTTATCGCTTATGAGCCGAGCTACACGGACGGACCATTTGAAAGTCCTCTAAAATATCGGCGTGATAATTTTTCGGGAAATTTCACGAAAAAACTCGATGACAAACAGGCAATCGGTTTGAAATTCAATGCCGGACGAAACGATTTCTTTTCTTCGGGACAAATCCCGCTTGATTTAATCAACAGCGGCGAACTCGACCGTTTCGGATTTATTGATCCCGACAACGGCGGAAAAGTTAAAACGGGAACAATCAAAGGTTATTACCGCAAAGAATTTGAAAAAGCCACGACCTTTAAAGCCGATGCTTTTGTCTCGCGTTCGCTTTTTGATCTCTTTTCAAATTTCACATTCTTTTTATTTGATCCGGTTTACGGCGACGAGATTCAGCAGCACGATTCGCGTTTACAGGAAGGAGCAAATTTTCAAGTCTTTAAGCCTTATAAACTTTTCGGTAATTATTCGGTTTTGAACTTCGGCGGAAGTTTTCTTCTCAATCAAATAAACGTCGGACTCTACCCGACGATTGACCGCACGCCGAACCGCAAATTTCTGCCGGAAAATATAAATAACCCGGACGTTCTCTACACAAAAGCCGATGCGGATGTTAATAATTATGCGGGTTACGTGCAGAATGATTTAAATCTTTTTAACGGGCATTTAAGACTTGAAACGGGTTTGCGTTGGGATTATTTTTCGTTTGATGTTGAGGGTTTTGAGTTAAGCGATACGGAATTGATTCTTGACGGACGCGAATCGGATTATAAATTTCAGCCGAAGATCGGAGCTGCATTTTCGCCTTTTGAAACTTTTCCGATAACATTTTACGGAAATTACGGACGCGGAATATCTTCGCAGGACGCACGCGGAGTCGTCAGAAACCCGGATGCCCCGAAAATTGCCACGACCGATTTTTATCAGTTCGGAACAAGCTACAATTCAAACAAATTTTCGGGAGTTTTCACAACCTTTTTGATTGACCGCTCGAACGAGCAAGTTTATATTCCCGACGACGGAAGTATCGAATTTTCCGATCCTTCGCGTTCCTACGGAATCGAACTTCGCGGTTCGGCTCGGATCACGAAAAATCTGAGCATTAACGGTGGTCTGACGCAGGTTTTGGAAAGCTATTTCCGCGACACGAATCCGCGTGTTTATGTAGATTCCGCACCGCACACAGTCGGCAATGCCGCCGTTGTTCTAAATGATTTGCGGGGATTTAATTTCTTTCTGAACTACCGCCATATTTCAAATTACAGGCTCGACGGACTCGACGAAACGATTCGTGCCGGCGGACACGACGTTGTGGATTTTTCGCTTTCAAAACGCCTTAGAAAATGGATTGATCTGAATTTTTCGGTTGATAATCTGTTTAATAAAAAATACTTTGAAACTCAAAATTTCTTTGAATCGAGAGTTTCGCCGAATGCTCCCGTAATCGAAAGAATCCACGCCACGCCCGGATATTCGACGACTGTAAATGTCGGATTGACTTTTAGATTCGGGGCGAAAGATTAGCATAAATGCAGAAACATGCACGAAGTAAGTGCGTTATCACCAATACACACTTACTTCGTGCATGTTTCTGCATAATTTATCAATTCATCGCAAATTCTCACCGCCGTTTTCCCGTCCCAGAGCGGCGGAATTTTTGCGTCTTTTGTATAGTTTTCTTTTTCTAAAATTCTGAATGCTTCTTTTTTAATTTTTTCGGGATTCGTTCCGACCAAAATATTCGTTCCCATTTCAATTGTAATCGGTCTTTCCGTGTTTTCACGCAAAGTTAAACAAGGAATTTTGAGTGCGGTTGTTTCTTCCTGCAAACCGCCGGAATCTGTTAGAACCAATTTTGAATTGCTCATCAAATTCAAAAAATCCAGATAACCGAGCGGTTCGATAATTTTTATATTTGAACTTTTGATCTTATCGGAAAATCCGAATTCCTCGATGCGTGAAGCGGTTCGCGGATGAGCGGGGAAAATTATCGGAATTTTTCGGCTAATTTCAGAAAGTGCATTGAGCAAATTTTTGAAAGTTTCTCTATCGTCAACATTTGAAGGACGATGAAGTGTTAAAACTGCATAATCTTTTTCATTTAAATTATACCTTTCAAGAATTTTTGATGCTTTGGCAAATTCTAGATTGCGGAAAAGCGAATCAATCATTACATTTCCGACAAGTTTTACTTTTTTGTCGGGAATTCCCTCTTTTTTCAAATTCTCGTTACCGTCGGGCGAAGGTGTAAGTAACAAATCTGAAATTGAATCGGTTAAAATTCGATTGATTTCTTCCGGCATCGTTCTATCCCAAGACCGCAAACCCGCTTCGACGTGAGCGACTTTTACGCCGAGTTTTGAGGAAACTAAGGCACAGGCAATCGTCGAATTTACATCACCGACGACCAAAACCCAATCAGGTTTTTCACGCAAAACAACCGGCTCGAATTCAAGCATAATTTTCGCCGTCTGAACCGCGTGCGAAGCCGAACCGATTTCCAGATGAATGTGCGGTTTCGGCATTCCCAGATCATCAAAAAAAGCATCCGACATTTTTGCATCGTAATGCTGTCCGGTATGAACAATTAAAGGCGAAAACTCCGATCCACGCCGTTTCATCTCGGCATAGATCGGAGCAATCTTCATAAAATTCGGTCTTGCACCGACGATGTTTAGGATTTTTAGCATAGGTGCTGGTGATTGGTGATTGGTAATTAGTAATTGGTTGTTTTTCCTTAATTACCAATCACTAATTACCTATTACTTTCTACAATCTAACAATTTTCGCTTTACTGCCGTCACGCATCTCTTTGTTGAGGGCATTTCTTGTATCAACGATTATATCGGCAAGTTCTAAGACTCTTGAATAATCAACAGCTTTATGGGCTGTGCAGATTACTACACAATCGGCTGATTTGATTAGATCGTCGGTCAAATCTTTATTATAAAGCGGTTCACCATCGCCAATTGTATAAGCGTGATCGAATGTAACTTCGGGAACAAACGGATCGTGATAGACAACTTCAGCACCTTTTGCACGAAACAGATCAATCACCGAAAGTGCCGGAGATTCTCGCATATCGTCAATATCGTTTTTATAAGCTACGCCCAGAATCAGAATTTTTGAACCGTTGACCGACTTTTTATTATCATTTAAAGCATCGGCGGCGAGCTTATAGACATATTTCGGCATTCCCGAATTTACTTCTTCCGCCAAAGTTATAAATTGCGAATCGAAACCGTGTTGACGTGCTTTCCAACTCAAATAATGCGGATCGAGCGGAATGCAGTGTCCGCCGAGTCCCGGACCGGGATAAAATGCCATAAAGCCGAAAGGCTTTGTATCGGCGGCTTTGACGACTTCCCAAGTGTCAATTCCGAGCGTGTTGCAGAGTTTCGCCATTTCGTTTGCCATTCCGATATTTATTGCACGAAATGTGTTTTCCCAGAGTTTGCAGGCTTCAGCAACTCGTGCTGAACTAACTGAATGAACTTCATCAACAATTTTTGAATAGAGCAATGAAGCGACTTCGGTTGAATCTTCGCCGACACCGCCGACCACTTTTGGAATGTTGTGCGTTTGATATTGCGGATTGCCCGGATCAACTCTTTCGGGTGAAAATGCCAGCAGGAAATCATCATTTAATTTGAACCCGGCTTTTTCAAACATCGGCTGTAGAATTTCGTCGGTCGTTCCGGGATAAGTGGTTGATTCTAAAATTACCATTTGCCCGGAACGCATATGTTCTGTGATTTCTTTGCCCGCTGCCAAAATGTATGACATATCGGGGTCTTTAGTTTTACGAAGCGGAGTCGGGACGCAGATGATGATTACATCGCAATCTTTTAACTGCGAGAAATCCGTCGTCGCCGTTAATTTTCCGCTCTCCAGACATTTTTGAATTGATTCGTCTGAAACGTCAACAATATAAGAATCTCCTTTTTTTACCGCATCAACCTTTTTTTGATCAACTTCAAACCCGATCCCTTTAAAGCCTTTTCCCGTAAATTCTACGATCAAAGGCAAACCCACGTAACCAAGCCCGATCACGCCTATACACGCACTTTTTTCCTCAATAAGATTTTTTAATTCGTTTTTTACCATTGTTTATTATATTTATTTTTTATAGATAATTTCCTTTTTGCAAAGAGAATTTTTGAATGAAAGGTTTTTAAAACCAATCTTTATGCAAAAAATTAGATTAAGACAAGCATCAATGTTAGTCAAGATGGCTTAATTGCAAAGTTTGCTATTGTGTTATAATAATTCGGGTTGAAAATTTTAACCGAAAATTCTTTAATCTCACTTTTAACGCCCATTTTATTTCTTATTCCTTTTTTAAGTTTCTTTGAACACGGAAGTTAAACCAACAAATCCGGTAGTCAAAGCCATTGCCGAAGGAACTGCTCCGAAACCTGCTCAACTTGCAGCGGCACGCGGAATTTTACCTCTGCCGCAGACAGACCTTGTGGAAGCTCTCGTAATTCTGGCTAAAAGTGAAGATAAAGAACTATCGGAAACTGCCGGAAACACTCTCAAATCACAGGACGAAAATCAATTAAAAACCGTAATTTCTTCGGCAGAAACTGCACCGCACGTTTTGGATTATTTTGCAACCCTTGGAAATTTTTCACAGGAAAACGTCGAAGAAATTTATGAGGAAACCGGTGAACAAAGACAAGCCGCCATCAGCAAAATATTAGGCGAGCTGAAAGCCGAAAATGACGGCGAAATTGCGGGTGAACGAATCTCGATGATCAGCCAGATTATGAGTATGAACATCAAAGACCGTGTTAAAATGGCAATGAAGGGCAATCGTGAAGCCCGTATGATTCTTATCCGCGATCCGAACAAAATCGTCGCTCAAGCCGTTATTCAAAACCCGAAAATAACCGAACAGGAAGTTGAAGGTGTAGCCAAGATGCGAACCGTTCCCGAAGACGTTCTGCGGCAAATTGCCATTAATCGCAAATGGGCAAGAAATTATGTAATATTTCATAATCTCGCACTAAATCCGCGAACTCCCGTCGGTAATGCAATGAACATTTTGCCTCGTCTTCAACTTAGAGATTTAATTTCGATGATTAAAAACAGAAACGTGCCGGATGCCATCCGCAAACATGCTCAAAGACTTTCCAATGCCAGAGTCGGTAGATAATTTGCGATTTGCGAGTTGTGATTTGCGATTTTCGGAATCTGATTCGCAGCTACAAGAAATCCGTAATTCTTCCCGTTTTTATAAAAGAACCGGCTATATCGGTTAAAGTATGACTTGCCGCACCGATCCAAAGTCCTGCAAACATCCAATAAAATGTATATTCGCCGAAGTTTGAGCGGACAAACTCGCCGATCTGCTGCCAGCTTTTTATAAATTCAAAAAGTTGCGGAATATCGCCGCCGAGATAAATTGTAACGAGAAAAGTTAAGAGAAATGATAGAAGCGTCAGCACGCCGATAAAATATACGACACGCAGAAAAGTTCCGAAAATAAGCCCGTGCGACCAGCGTGAGCGGTGCTTGAAAAATGCCTGATACGGATACCAGAGATTTTTAAAAATTCCCCACCGCGTAAATTGTTTTGACATCGTATCGAGGTCAGGACCGAACATCAAACCGCCGAAAACAAACGCAAATGTAACCAGCGTTGCCAGCGGCAAACTCCCGGTAATCTCCCAAGCCGCCGCCCAGACAGGTGCGGTCAGAAGAAATGTTACGGCATCGTGTGTTTTCCCGGAAGGCATATTTTAATTTTGGATTTGCGATTTGCGATTTGATTTTGTGTGAGTTGATTTTACATATCAACATCAAACATTATAAAGCATTTTGCAATGTTTAATCCATTCAATTTGCAATATGCAAAACAACAAGACTCAAAACCCCATTTTTGCTACACTTTTTATGTGGAACTGAAATTGCGTTTCTTAAAAATTGATAACGAACAACTGACTAATGAATTTATTCTGGCAAAAACTTAAAACAACACTGGAAATGATAAAGTTCGAGCATACTTTATTCGCTCTGCCTTTTGCATTTCTCGGAGCGGTTTTGGCGGCAAACGGACTTCCGACGTGGTGGCAAATTTTGTGGATTACAGTTGCAATGATCGGAGCAAGAAGTGCGGCGATGAGTTTTAATCGGATTGCTGACCGCGAGATTGACGGCGAAAATCCACGCACGGCAAACCGCGAATTGCCGAGCGGGAAATTATCCGTCGAATTCGCCTGGGCGTTTATGATTGCGTCGTGCATTATATTTTTCCTCGCCGCGTTTATGCTTAATCGTTTAACGCTGATTTTGTCGCCAATTGCTTTGATAAGCGTTCTCGGATATTCCTACGCCAAAAGATTTACAAGTTTTGCACATCTGATTTTAGGCTGGGCATTGGCAATTTCGCCGACGGGAGCGTGGATCGCGGTTCGCGGAACGCTCGATTCGGAAATTCCGATTCTTTTATCGCTTCTTGTAATGATGTGGACGGCGGGTTTCGACGTTTTATATTCGTGTCAAGATTTTGAATACGACAAACAAAAAGGCTTGCGTTCAATTCCGGCTAGATTCGGCATCAAAGGTGCTTTGCTGATCGCCAAACTCTTTCATTTCCAAGCATTTATCGTACTTGTTTTGCTATATTTAATTACAGGTTTGGGTTGGCTCGCCTTACTCGGTGTAATTGCCACAGGACTCTTGATGATCTATCAACACACACTCGTCAAACCAAATGACTTATCAAAAATGAACGCCGCATTTTTTACTTCAAACGCATTTGTCAGCGTGATTTTATTCATAACTTTCGGCGGTGCGGTTTTTTTGAATAACTTTTATCAACAATAATGAATATTCCAACAATCCAAGGAATTATCAAACGCAGAGTTTTAATAAATTATCGTGCAGAACCGAGCGTAATTCAAACAATTATTCCGAATAATTTTACACCCAAATTACAGAAAGAATTTGCGATTGCCGGAATTTGCCTGATCCATTTAGAACACATTCGCCCGAAACATCTTCCCGAATTTATTGGAATTTCAAGCGAAAATGCCGCTCATAGAATCGCCGTCGAATGGAACGAAAACGGCAAAACAAAGCAAGGCGTTTTTATTCCAAGACGCGACACGGATTCGCTTCTGAACCAACTCGCAGGCGGGCGGATTTTTCCAAGCGAACATCACAAAGCAACTTTTAATATTGTAGAAAATGAAAATGAAATTGATTACACAATGAATTCAAACGACGGCGAAGTTTCACTAAAATTCAAGGGAATTTCTACGAATAACTTCCCCATTAATTCAATTTTCGATTCACTACAAGAAGCATCCGAATTCTTTGAAAAAGGTTCGCTCGGATATTCACCGAACAAATCCAAAACCAATCTCGACGGCATCAAATTGCAGATTGATAATTGGCAAGTTGAGCCTCTGCAAATAACTTCCGTCGAATCGAGTTTTTACAACAACCAAACAATTTTCCCAAAAGGCACAATCGAATTCGACCACGCACTCATTATGCAAAACATCGAACACGAATGGCATTTGGCGGAAAATTTTAAATTATGTCAATAAATTTATCAATTTCTCAACAAATCCAGCGTTCAATTTATGAATAAACATTCTTTTTAGATTCTGTTAAACTTTAGGTATAGGAATTGCTTTTAATATAAACAGATATGAACTTTTCATTTGATAAAAACATAAACAAGATAGTGGAAAAGGTTGAGGCGGATAAGCGTTTGAAGTTTATTTTATATCTTGTTCAACTTCTTCAATAAGATATTTTAGTTCTTTGTCAGAGATATTTTCGGTATCGGATTTATCATAAATTGATAACAGATAAACGGTTTCAACGATTTGATAAAAGTATGTGATAACTCTTGCACCGCCGCTTTTGCCTTTGTTTTTGCTTGTGATGGTGAGACGGATTTTATAGACGTTGCCGCCGAGTGAAGTTCCGAGTTCGGCATTTTCTTTGAGTTCATTAACGAGTTTTTGTAAATCCTTTGGAAAAGATTTGTAGCGTTTGGCAAGGCGTTTTGCTTGTTTTTGAAAACTTTTGCGGACAATGACTTTATTGCTCATTTTCAAGTTCCGTTATGAATTCATCGGCGAAAAGTTCTGCATTTGCATCATAATTTTCGTCTTGCAAATCGGTTTTGAGTTCAGATAGAGAATTTTTGAAGTCGGTCAAAACTTCCGCCTTTTTGATGCGTTTTTTGAGCCGAATTAGTTCATTTTGTAACTTCTCCCACTTTTCAAGCGGCACGAGAACGGCGTTTTGGTCTTTTAGATATTGAATGTCCTGCATAGATTTATCGCTCGATATTTTAAATTTTGATAAAATTATAACATAAAATATGCAATTTTCATTTGTAACAAATTAAACGAAACAGCGGAAAAGGTTAAAAATTATGCAATTAACAGTTGAAAAAATAAAAAACGGAGCAAAGCAACTTTCAAAAGAAGAATTGAAGGATGTTAAAACTTGGGTTGATTCGCTTTTGGAAAATGGAGAAAACAAACCGAAAATGACTGAAGAAGAATTTGAAAAACAACTGGCAGAAGAAGGTTTTATTACTGAATACAAACCGCCGATAACGGATTTTTCGCGTTATGAAAATTACGAACCCGTAACTGTTACGGGCGAACCGATTTCAGAAACAATCATCAAGGAGCGTAGATAAAAAATGTCGGTTTATTTTGGTGATTCGAGTGCGTTGGTCAAGCGTTACGTAACCGAAACAGGTTCGGCGTGGCTGACAGCGACGATTGATCCGAAAATCGGAAGCCGTATTTATATCGCACATATCACGGTTGTCGAAGTTGTTTCGGCAATCACCCGACGCGAGAAAGGCGGACATCTTTTCGGCAGTTGATGCCGCCAATGCTTTAAATACTTTTGAGCAGGATTACAAACAGGAATTCAGCATCGTTCCGCTGACCGTAAGTTTGGTTGATGACGCTGTATCTTTGGCGAAAAAATATGCCTTGCGTGGCTACGATGCGGTTCAACTTGTAACCGCTTTGCAAACACAACAAAAACGTGCAAATGCAGATTTATCGCCATTGACTCTGCTTTCCGCCGACACGGATTTAAACACGGCGGCTGTCAGCGAAGGTTTGACGGTTAATGATCCGAATAATCATTGAGAGATTTGGGAGTAATTTATGAAAATTGCAATACTTACAATTATTTGTGTGTTTCTTACAGGTTTTTTCATTAATGAACCATCAAAAGAAAAAAAGGATTCGCTACAAGATAAACTTTATCCAAATGAAATAAAAGGCTTTGAGTTTTTCGGTGAGGGAAAATTAAAAGATTTAAAACTCGGTTCATCAAAAAGTAAAGATGTAGAACTCATTTTTGGAGAATCGTGCGAAGAATCTTGTGATTATGATGAAAACTTTAAATTAAAAATTGAATATTTGAAAGCCTTTGATGATTGTATGACCACAGAAGATATTCGGGATAGAGCAATGTGTCCACTTAATGATTTTGTTGGCACTATATCTGCCATTAAACTTACACCAAAGCAAGATCACAGTTTAGTAATTCCCACATCAGATTTTAATATAGTCACGGGAGGCATCACATCAGAAAAAGGTAGTAATGGCAATAGTATATCTTGGACTTCATTTACAGATAAATATGGTCTTAGGTATTCATTAAATAACGAATCATCTGGAAAAGTTACTATCTATTCTCATTATCCATCATTTATGGAAGGAAAGTTACATTCAATTGAATACAATTTTACTGATGACATCATTCGCAAGATTTTTACCGTAGAGTATATGACAAGAAAGAAAGAGTTAAATAAATAATATATGCAATTTTCATTTGATAAAAATATAAATTTGATAGCGGAAAAGGTTGAGGCGGATAAGCGTTTGACCTTTGATGAAGGGATGGCTTTGTTTGCGACTGAGGATTTGAACGGACTCGGCAAGCTGGCTGATTTTGTGCGTCGGGAGAGGCACGGGAAGGATACTTATTACAACGTCAACCGGCATTTTAATCATACGAATATTTGTGTGGCGGATTGTAAATTCTGCGGTTTTTACAGGCGTGCGAGGCAGGATGATGCCTACACGCATTCGATTGATGAAGGCATCGAGATTGCCCGCACAGCCGTTAATGAAGGGGCGACGGAACTGCACATTGTCGGCGGTTTGAACACGAAATTGCCGTTTGAGTATTACACCGATCTGCTTTCGTCCTTGAAGTTAGAATTTCCGAAACTTCATCTGAAGGCTCTGACGATGGTTGAACTCGATTTTTTTGCGAGATTTTACAAAATGTCGGACGAAGAAGTTATCGAAAAACTGGCGGCGGCGGGAATGGATTCGTGTCCGGGCGGTGGTGCGGAGATTTTTGCCGAACCGACCCGTTCGAGAATCTGCGACCACAAATGCGACGGGAGGAGATGGCTCGAACTTGCGGGAAAAGTCCACAAACATGGGCTGAAAACAAATGCAACAATGCTTTACGGACACATCGAATCACGCGAAGACCGCATTGACCATCTCATCAAACTGCGTGAACAACAGGACGAAACAGGCGGTTTCCAATGTTTTATTCCGCTTGCGTTTTATCCGAAAGGCACGGCACTTTCGACTCTGCCCGGACCGGATGCGATTGATAATTTGAAAACGATTGCCGTTTCGCGTCTGATGCTCGATAATTTCGACCACATCAAAGCATATTGGGTGATGCTCGGCAAAGACGTTGCCCAAACCGCACTCCATTTCGGGGCAAACGACCTCGACGGCACGATCACCGACGGCGGCGAATTAACCCACGCTTACGCCGACGAAGGCGATGTTAAAATGACAAAACCCGAATTGATTACAATGATCGAAAACGCAGGTTTTGAAGCGGTTGAGCGAGATACGGTTTATAATCGGGTAGAGAAAGCAACAGTTTAAGGAGGCAAAATGCAAGTAAATTTGGCAAATAATTTAATTCCAAAATATATTCCTAAAGAAACAAAATCGGTGCGTTTACATTTTGAATTTGAAAATGATAAACGCAAAATGACGACTGATGAATTTTGGGAATTCTGCGAAGAGAACCGTAAAGTTCGTGCCGAACTCACAAAAGAAGGAGATGTAATCGTTATGCCGCCGACAGGCTTTCAAACGAGTGATAGAAATTCAGAAATTAACTTCCAACTGAAACTTTGGAATAAGGAAAATAAAAACGGAAAAATAACCGAATCAAACGGCGGATTTATTCTGCCGAACGGTGCGATTTATGCTCCCGATGCTTCTTGGACAAGCAACGAGAGATTAGAAAAATTCACCCCTGAAGAAAAGAAAAAGTTTCTGCCTCTATGTCCCGATTTTGTTATCGAACTTCGCTCCGAATCCGACAATTTGAGCGAGTTGAAAAACAAAATGGCAGAATATATCGAAAACGGTGCGAAACTCGGTTGGCTGATTGACCCGAAAAATAAAGAAGTTTCAGTTTATCGTGCGAATGGTGAAATCGAAATTCTTGAAAATCCGACAAAAATTTCGGGTGAAATTGTTTTGAAAGGTTTTGAACTTGATTTGACAGAGATTTGGTAAAAAATTATGAGTGCAATACCAAAAACAAAATTAACACCGCAGGATTATCTCGCACTTGAGCGAAAATCCGAGATAAAACACGAATATTTTGATGGCGAAATATTCGCAATGGCTGGGGCAAAATTTAATCATAACAAAATTGTCGGTAATCTAACCGGCTTGACTTGGCAAAATCTAAAGGGAAAAGATTGTAGTGTTTTGCCAACTGATATGCGTGTTTTTGTTCCCGAAACGGGGCTTTACACTTATCCTGATTTGGTTATTGTTTGCGGTGATCCCCAATTTCAAGATGATGTTTTTGATACTTTACTTAATCCGATTATGCTCATCGAAGTTTTATCAGAATCAACCGAAGGTTATGATCGCGGCAAAAAATTCCAACATTATCGAAGCATCGAAAGTTTAGAAGAGTATATTTTGGTTTCGCAGGATGAAGCGTGGATTGAAAAATATGTAAAACACGGCGATGGATTTTGGCTTTTGTCGGAAGCTGTCGGTTTGGATTCTTCGATAGAATTTTCATCAATCGAATGCGAAATCGCTTTAAGCGAAGTTTATGACAAAGTAGAATTTGAGTGAGTAAAACAAACACAAAACAAAATCTAATCCGCATCCTGCAAAATGCCCACGCGGGCGAACTTGCCGCAGCTTATGCTTATCGCGGACATTGGAAATCGGTTCGCAATTCTGAAGAAAAAACACAAATCAAAATAATTGAACTGGAATAATGGAAACATCGGAAATGTGTGCTTAAATGGCTTATAAACTAAACAGCGAACGGAAAGAAATTCGTGAAGGAGTTTTTTGGACAATCGGCAGAAGTTTAGGGATAGAAGTTTTTTAAGTGGAGTTGATCATGAATAAATTAATGAAAAACCTCGGTATTCTATTTTTGCTGTTAATACTGAATATCGGCGTTTTTGCTCAAGTTGATAAGCCGATCTATCAGGGTCAACCGCCTGCCGAAGAAGTTGATACGACAACGAAACCGATTGAAAAACAGAAGCGGCAGATTTTCGCTTTTGTGGAAGACGGCGTTTACTTTACGAATGATTTTGATGGAGCGAGGCTTAATGAAATTGAGCGGACGGGTGAAAATAGTTATACGATATTGATTACGCCTGAGAATTTTCCGATAAATATGAGCCCGTGGTATGCGTTTAAGGTTTGGTCAAAAAAGAAAAAAGAAATAAATGTTCGGCTTAAATACCCCGAATTTGCGAAGCATCGTTATTCGCCTTTGATTAGCAAAAATGGACTCAAATGGAAACCGCTTGAATCTGCACGAATTACCGAGGAAGAAAAAGAAGACGAAAGCAAAGCAACTGCACGTCCGAAAAGAATTGTGATGCGTTTGAAAGTCGGCAAAAAACCAACTTGGGTTTCTGCACAGGAATTGCAGACTTCAAAGCACGTTTTTGTATGGATGGATAATTTAGCGAAGAAGCGTAAATTTGAAATTGAGGAAATTGGCAAAAGCAAAGAAGGTAAACCTTTGCGTTTACTAAAGATAGGAAATCTCGAATCGAAAAAGATGATTATGATCATTTCCCGTCAGCATCCGCCCGAAGTTACAGGCTATTTTGCGATGCAGGCGTTTGTTGAAAAAATAGCCGATGATTCAAAATTATCAGAGCAATTTCGTGAAAGTTTTGGAATTTATGTCGTGCCTTTGATGAATCCCGACGGCGTTGACGCGGGACATTGGCGGTACAATGCGGGCGGGATTGATCTGAACCGAGATTGGACGAAATTTAATCAGCCGGAAGGTTTAGCGGTCAGCGAATTCCTGCAAAAACGGGAACGGGAAACAGGCGGAAAGTTTTATTTCGGCATAGATTTTCATTCGACCTGGGACGATATTTATTATCCGATGGACAGAAACGAAACAAACAGTAACATGCCGAACCTTGTTTATGATTGGATGGAAAATATCGGGAAGGCGATTCCGAATTACGAGATGAATATCAAGCCGAACGAAAGACCGAAACCCGCTATAGTTTCTCGTAATTATTTTTACTTTTCGCACAAAATGGAAGCGATAGTTTTTGAGATCGGCGATAACACACCACGGGAATTTATCAGGAAAAAAGGCGAAGTCGGAGCAATCGAATTAATGAAATTGATGCTTGCAAGACAGGATGTAAAAGCAAAATCTGCTAGTGCGAAAAGTTTTTAATTTTATTAGAATCGAAAAATTGTTTTGAATAATAAAATTATCACCGTTCAAATTTTTCGTTAATGCCTAAAAAACGCAGTAAATTCCAAACCAAAATCGAAGAATTAGCAGTCCGTTTTTTTATCGGATTGATTGGAGTTTTTCCTTATAAAATATCGCTCAACATAGGTAAATTTTTGGGCAGATCAATTTACAGACTCTTTCCGAAACTTGCCAAAACCGCCAACCGAAATTTAGAAATTGCCTTTCCGACTATTTCCGCACAAGAAAAAAAGCGAATAGTTACGGGAACTTTTGAATCGCTCGGGCGGCATTTGGGATTTATCTCACAATTTAAGAAATTTAAACACGAAGATATACATAAATATGTTGAAGTGGTCGGCAAAGAAGAAAACTTCGATCCCGCCGAACAAAGCGGACGCGGAATTTTGTTTTTTACGGGACATTTTGGGAGTTGGGAAGTTTTTAACCTTTTGCCGCCTGCGTTCGGTTATCAGATGAATATCTTAGTGCGGCGGATTGATAACGAACTGGTTGAAAATTATGTTGATTCTCTGCGGACAAAATTCGGGACCAGAACTTTAGGCAAACGGCAAGCACCTCGAAAGATGTTTCGGATTTTGAAAGACGGTGAGATTCTGGGAATTTTAGCGGATTTGAATGCTCAAAAACACGACGGCGTTTTTGTAGATTTTTTCGGAGTTCCCGCTTCGACAACAACGAGCATTGCGAAATTAGCACTAAAAACCGATGCAATAATTTTGCCCGCATTTGCTGTCTGGGAAGAAGAAAAAGGAAAATATGTCGTCTATCTCGATCCGCCGATTGATTACGAAAAAACGGATGATTTGAAAGCTGATATTTTGGACATCACCCAAAAATTTACAAAATCGGTTGAAAAATACGTCCGCAAATATCCCGAACAATGGCTCTGGATTCACAAACGTTGGAACACGCGACCGGAAGGCGATGAGGAACTTTATTAAATTACGGGTTACGAATTCGTATTGAACCATTCGACAAATTTTGCGATTCCCTTTTCGATCTTTGTTTGTGGATAATAATTCAGTAATTCTTTGGCTTTGGAAATATCGGCAAAGGTTTGCGGCACGTCGCCGGGCTGCATCGGCTTGCGTTCGATAATTGCTTTTTTTTCCAGATTTTTCTCAAGAAGTGAAATTAATTCGTGTAGTTCGACGGTTTGAGATTCGCCAAGATTTATTACTTCGTGGATTGATTTGTCATAATCAATCGCGGCTCGCACGCCTTGAATTATGTCTTCAATATATGTGTAATCACGGCGTGTTTTCCCGTCGCCGAAAACCGGAATAGGTTTGTTTGCCGAGATAAGTCTGGCAAATTTATGGATCGCCAGATCGGGACGCTGGGATGCTCCGTAAACGGTAAAAAATCTCAGGCAAATTGTTCTGATGTTATACAAATGCGAATAGGTATGACATAGCATTTCGCCCGCAATTTTTGTGGCGGCATAAGGCGAAATTGGCTCGGCAACTTTGTCGTTTTCACTAAAAGGAACTTTGCAGTTTTCACCGTAAACGCTTGAAGATGAACCGAAAACAAATTGTTTAACTCCAAATTCCCTCGCCATTTCGAGCAAATTCAGCGTGCCGTTTATGTTCGTTTCAGCGTAAAGTTTCGGTTCTTCCAAAGATGGTCGAACTCCAGCTCTTGCCGCTAAATGAACGATTACATCGAATTTATTGTCAGCAAAAACAGCCTGCAAACTTTCGTCGTCGCAAATATCGTTTTCATACAATTTGAAATGTGAATCATTTAGAAAGGAGTTAATGTTCCGCCTTTTTATTTCCGGTGAATAAAAATCATTAAAATTATCAACTACACCAACATTCCAGGCATCTTCAGCTAGAAGATGCCTGACAAGATGTGAGCCGATAAATCCCGCTCCGCCTGTAACTAAAATATTTTTTTCCACAACTATTTGAAATTTATTAAAGAGATTTGGTTTATTGAAAATCAAAAAAAACTTATACTTTTTTCCACATTATATCAAAGTAATCAGCTTAAAAATCTACGGCGGATATTAAATTGATGAAGAAGTTCTTCTAAAAATCCTTCATAAGAAAAATCTTTCACATCATAATTCGGCTTTAATTTATACATAATCGGCAAAGCCACACGCCAAGCCATCCAGAGTCTTTGTCTTTCCGATAAATCCCAACGTCTTCGCAAAAAATTTTCGACCACTTCCATTTCGCTTTCCGTTACAAGATTAATATCCGCTTGAAATTTTGACGATTTATGAACGCGGCGAAATGCCAGATCGCTGATTCTGTTCTCATCTGAAAAGGCTTCTTCAAATGTCGGTGCTTCGTCCGCACGTTCCCTGATAACGACCGTCCCGGCAAAAATATCACCGACTCTTTGATCGCGTCCGCTTAAAAAAATCACAATTAAACCGATTGAATAAATCGGCACTATAAAACCCGGAATCGCATCGAAGATTCGCAAAAGATTTCTCGCCATCGCCTCCCAGAGCGTGATCGGTCTGCCGTCTTCGCGTATAACTCGCAGTTTCAAAAGCCTTTTACCCGGAGTTTGTCCGTTCCAAAGCCATTCAAAGAAAATAAAATATCCGGCAAAAAGCAGAAACAAAACGATTATCATAATCGCAATCGTCCACTTCGGCATTTCAGCTAAAATCATCCCCGCCGAAAAACCCGCACCGTCCAAACCTGAAACACTAAAAAAAAACCACGCAATCAGAAACATTGTAAAATACTGCACGAAATGATCAATCGCCACCGCCAGAAAACGATTGCCGATTGACGCAAGTGCAAACTCAAGCGGCACACGCTCAGGCGTTTCGATGGTTAAAGTTTCTTCCGTTTCAATGATTTGGGACATCTTTTCATTTTTGAATTTTGAATTTTGAATTTTGAATTTTCCTATCGCTTAACATTTTACGGGTTTTTTCGATTTCTTCAATAAGAATTTTCTCATCGGGCAAGACGGTTTTATATTCTTTTGCCAAAACCTTATTCGGCAGATTTTCCAAAGTGTAATGTGCCAGAGCATCATTTTTCTCGGAACACAAAATTAAACCAATCGGCGGATTTTCGCCGTCTTCGCACCAATGTTCGGCGGCGTAACCTGTGTAAAGAATCATTTGTCCAATGTCAGCGTGAGTTATTTTATCGAGCTTCAGGTCAATAATTACAAGACATTTTAAGCGACGATTAAACAAAACCAAATCCACACGATACCATTCATTACCCACACGAAGTCGCATTTGCCTACCGACAAATGCAAATCCCGCCCCCATTTCAAGCAAAAAATTTTGAAGATGTTTGATTATTCCCTCTTCCAAATCGAGTTCGGAATATTCATCTTTGAGATTCAAAAATTCCAAAACAAACGGGTCTTTTATTTCTTCGTCGGGTGAAACATAATCTTCCTTTTTCGCCTTTTCACCTTTTCTGAGCATCGCGGCTTTGTTTTTGGAAAGAGCGGTTCGTTCATAAAACTGCGAACCGATTTGCCGATTCAACTGCCGAACCGTCCAACCGCCCCGCAACGCTTCTTTTTCATAAAAATCACGAGCATTTTCATTTTTCACCGACGAAAGCCGCACATAATGCGACCACGGAAGCAGAAATCGCTTGGCAATTTCGGCAAGAGAAGGTTTGGCAGATAGTGTCGCAGATTTTTCAGATTTCCGCGACACTGTTGCGGAAATCTCTGAAATATCATAATTTTGATAAAATAGTCGCATCTTTTCTAAATTATCAGGTGAAAAACCACGTCCAAATCTATCGGTCAAATCCTTTGACAAACGCTTCAATAATTCCTTTCCGTATTCCGCCCGTTCTTCGCCGCCTTGTTCAACTTCAACGATCCGCCGCCCGATTTCCCAGTAAGTCGCCGTCATAATCGCATTTATCGAACGAGCCGAAAGTCGGCGGGATTGCTCAAGCAATTCGCTCAAATCGGATAAAATTACATCGTAATTATCTTGAGATTTTACAATTTCAGCTTTCTTTTTCGCCATAGAATATTCTCACACAATCTTCTTATATTGGAATTTCTCCTTTCCACGTTTAATATACTCATTAAAATACTGACCATGAGAATCGGCATTCATTAATCCTGCATAAACGTCCGCCGGCACATCGTAATACCAATAGATACTTGCATTAGTAAACTCAATTTGTAAAATTTTGGCTTCAGGGCTATATCCAATTGAGGTGATGACAGATGAGTTAACATTAAAATTGCGGACTTTAACAAAACGTCTTTTACCAACTTGCAAAATTATTGCTTCATCTATCTTGATAGGTATATCATTTTGCGAGTTCAGTATTTTTTTTCCATTGATTTTTACACCACCTTGTTTTATAAGTCGTTTCGCCTCACCTTTTGATTCAGCTAAGCCGACTTTAATGATAAGACTAACTATATTTATTAACTCTTCTCTAATTGATTTTTCATCAATTTCGTCGGGCAGATTTCCTTTTGAAAATTGATTGATAAAATTTGCTTCAGCAAGTTTTGCATCGCCTTCGGAATGAAAATCTTTGATGATCTGTTTTGCCAGATCAATCTTCACATCACGCGGATTTTTTTCGCCCGCTTCGCATTTGAAGTGCAGAGCGTTTATATCGTCAACATTTAAATCCGTTAAAAGTTCGTAGTATTTCCACATCAACTCGTCGGAGATTGACATAATTTTGCCGAAAATTTCGTCGGCAGGTTCGTCTATTCCGATGTAATTTCCAAGACTTTTGGACATTTTATCAACGCCGTCCGTGCCTTCTAAAAGTGGAGTTGTGATAATGACCTGCGGTTCTTGTCCGTATTCTTTTTGAATAGAACGCCCGACGAGCAAATTGAAAGTCTGGTCAGTTCCGCCGAGTTCGACATCGGCTTCGAGTGCTACCGAATCGTAGCCCTGCACCAGCGGATAAAGCAGTTCGTGCATCGAGATCGGTCTTTCGTCCTTCATACGCTTCTGAAAATCGTCGCGTTCAAGGATTTGTGCAACCGTTATGTGCGAAGTTAGTTTTACAAAATCTGCCGCGTCGAAATCGTCCATCCATTCGGAATTGAAACGAATTTCGGTTTTTTCGGGATCGAGAAGTTTAAAAATCTGTGTTTTATAAGTTTCTGCGTTCTTATCAATTTCCTCACGCGACAAAGGCGGACGAGTCGCGTTTTTGCCCGAAGGATCGCCGATCATTCCCGTAAAATCACCGATGAGAAAAATTGCTGTGTGTCCGAGTTCTTGAAATGCTTTTAGTTTCCTAATCACAACCGTATGCCCGATGTGTATGTCGGGAGCAGTCGGATCAGCACCATATTTAATACGAAGCGGTTTGCCCATTTTCTGCGATTTTTCGAGTTTCGTCTTTAAGTCTTCCTCACGGATAAAATCAACCGTGCCTTTTTTTAAGAATTCAATTTGTTCGTCAATAGTCATAGGTTAGATATTGTATGTAAAATTTGATTTTATTTCTAATTTAGATAATCAAATAGGCTTTGAGAGAAAAAATTAAATGGTCGTGATCTGTAGGTGGTCAAATGATTTCTAATATAAAAATCAAACACTCTATTAAAAGAAATATTTAATATAGAATGATGAACTAATCCTAACGGAGTTCGTACTCCCAAATATAATAGGAGTCTGTTTCAATCTCAGCGATACAGATTCCATCAATTACACCACCAATAAAATCTTCGGGCTTAAGATTGTCGTATTCTGCATTTAACATATTATTACTAAACCCAAACAATGTGATTTTAAACTAAACCACTCTGCATTGGAAATGCAGAGGTTTAATGTGGACTGAAAGTCCTAATCCAGAATGAATTTGTCATTCTTGCTATTTGAATCTTGCCGATGATGCTCCAAGTAGGCTTGTACAATCT
>JALZKH010000115.1 GCA_030859345.1 Acidobacteriota bacterium
AAACAGAAATGATAAAAATATCTTGTTCCATAGTGTTTTCTCCTAAAATTAGTTTTTTGGTAAAACCATTTTACAAGAGTTAACTCTATGGAACACTTCTCAACTTAAGTCGCACACAAGGTATTTATTATATTATTTAATCACGTTACTACTTAAAACACTCTTAGACTTAAAATAGCACATTAATTCTGATACAAAATTAGAGGTGAAAAAATGTTTAAGAAATCAAAAGTCCTGTTACCCATATCGTTAATAATAGCTCTATTAAGCATATTTGCGTTAGGAATTACAAATTCAAAGGTAAATGAAAGTTATGTTGTTTCAAAAAATGGCGAAAAGATAGCTAAATTGTCCATAGACAGTAATAAGAGATTTATTAAGGCTGTAATTCAAAGAAGCAACCAACCTGCTCATACTTTTACTAAATCGTTAAAAACTAATGATGTTACTGTAAAAATTGGGGATGAGGAAGTATTAACTTACAATAATAAGTCGGGAGATTATCAATTACAAAATTTAGAAAATAGTAGTTATGAAATTCCGAATATAAAGAGCAACGTAAGCAAAATAAAGTGGACTGAAAATGAAACCACAGAAAAATCTTTAGCAATTCAAAATTTACTTGCTGATGATATGAAGATTTTTCGTGTTATTCGTAATATTAGTAAAAGTTTGCCAACTCGTAGTTTTGAATTGGCTTATGTTATTTTGACTGCGGATGAGTCAATTTACTGGTCTAAAGAATTTAAAGAATATAAAGTTGAAAAATTAGGTAAAACTGCTGGAAATTCTTTTGTCAAATCATCATTCGTTCAAGCAGGTTGCGGTACAGCGTGTGACAGCAGATTAGCAGCTTGTAAAGCAGATGTTGAGCCTAACCAAATTATAGAATGTTATAGGATTGCAGATGATTGTCACTCTAGATGCGAACCTGCACCAGTAGGAACTCCAGAAGCGTAAATCTTTTTTGTTGAAGATTTTAACATACATTTTCTGAACAAACTATAAAATTTAGAAGCTACGCAGTTGAAATTTTATTTCAACTGCGTAGCTTCTACTTATTTGAAGCAATTGTTAAATTTAACGCAAATTACAAACACCGGTTTTTTACATTTCGGCATCTTAAAATAAGTTATTCAACACATTTTGATTTGTCTAAATGATTATGGCAAGCTATTTGTTTGGATAACGAACAAAAATACTTTTTATAAAATAATAATATATATGAATTTTGAATTGAATGAAGAACAGGAACAAATAAAATACAGTGTCCGTGAATTTGCCGAAAGTGAAGTTTTGCCGCACGTGATGGAATGGGACGAATCACAGCATTTTTTTGATGAACTGCGTCCGCAACTTGCCGAATTGGGTTTGATGGGAATTCTCTTTCCCGAAGAATACGGTGGTTCGGCGATGGGTTATATCGAGTATTCGACGATCATTGAAGAACTCGGCAGAGTTTGCGGTTCGGTTGGATTGTCGGTTGCCGCACATAATTCGCTTTGCTCAAATCACATATATATGTTTGGAAACGACGAGCAGAAAAAGAAATATCTGCCGCCGCTTCTGACAGGTGAAACTTGGGGAGCGTGGGGTTTGACCGAAGCCGATGCGGGTTCGGATGCTTCGGGAACAAGGACGAATGCCGTCAAAGAAAACGGTCATTATCTCGTCAACGGCTCGAAAAATTTCATTACACACGCGATCACAGGAAATACTTGCGTAGCGGTTGCCGTAACCGATAGAGAAAAAGGCAATAAAGGAATTTCGGCATTTATTTTTGATAAAACGATGGATGGTTTTCGCTCCGACCACAAGGAAAACAAACTCGGAATGCGGGCTTCGGAAACAGCTTCGGTTGTCTTTGAAGATTGCAAAGTTCCGGCAGAAAATTTGCTTGGAGTCGAAGGTGAAGGATTCCTTCAGGCAATGAAAATCTTAGACGGCGGACGAATTTCGATTGCATCATTAGCGGTTGGAATCGCTCAAGGTGCTTATGAAGCGGCGATAAAATATGCAAAAGAACGCCAACAATTCGGGCGTCCGATTGCGGAATTTCAAGCAATTCAATTTAAGCTGGCAGATATGGCAACGAAGATCGAAGCCGCCCGGCTTCTTACTTTGCAAGCGGCTTTTCTAAAAGATAACAATAAGCGTGTTACCAAAGAATCGGCGATGGCAAAACTCTATGCTTCGGAAATCGCCGTTCAGGTTTCGGAAGAATCCGTTCAGATTCACGGCGGTTACGGTTATACCAAAGATTATCCGGCGGAAAAATACTGGCGTGATTCAAAACTCTGCACCATCGGCGAAGGCACGAGCGAGATTCAGAGACTCGTTATTGCCAAGCAGTTATTAAGGGCGTAGATATTATTGAAGTTGGTGAGAAAAAAGAAGAGGATTTACTATAAATTTTCTTCTTTTTTCTTCATTAAGTGAGCAATAAAAAATACATAATGAAAACCTGAAAGTGCGGCAAGCAAAACAACAATCGCATAAACAGTCGGAAGATAAAATGAATAGCCGAAAACAGCCGCAATGAGGATCAGACCGATGGCTAGAACTTGAACGATTGTGCTGAGTTTTCCGAGCCACGAAGGTTTAAAACCGCGAAAACCCGTCATAATATTTATCGCCGCCGCCACCGCTACGATTAAAACGTCGCGTCCGATGACCGCCGCCGTAACCCAAAACGGAACGGGAAGATGTTTGACGGGGGGTGAAATGTTGGGAAGCGTGAGAATTATAAAAGCCGTTATCATCAGAAGTTTGTCGGCAATCGGGTCAATAATTGTCCCAAGTTCAGATTCCTGTCCAAACCTGCGAGCAATAAAACCATCAATTCCATCAGAAACTCCTGCAACAAAAAAGGTGAACAAAGCCCACTCGCTGTAACCATAATAAAGAAGACTGGCGAAAACGGGAATTAAAGCCATTCGCAAAAATGTGAGCAAATTCGGAATGGTTACAACTTTTGAAGACATCTGTTTCAAACAAAAATTTTAACGTAAAGCCGTCGCAACGTAAAATTGCAAGTTGCAAAATCATACAGTTTTTAATTGTTTAAAATTCAAATAGTTGAAAAGCAAATTGTAAATTGTAAAAAAAACTACACTTTTTGTTATCAAAAAAGGCGACACATAAACTGTGCCGCCTGATATAATTTAGAATCGTTGATTTATATTTTACTGAGTATTTGCAGGCTCGACATTTGCTTCTGAAGGTTTATTTTCTGTTTCCGGTCGGGCATTGCCGACTGCTTGCTGATATTTTAGGTAAACATCGGTCAATCTTTCAACTGATGCCTGATCGCGTTGGGCAAGTAATGTAATCATTGCATCACGATTATCAAAAATGTTTTTAAGATTGCCAATCTGCTCTGCGGAATAAGCACTTTCTTTTTCCTTTTCGATTTCCGCTCTTAATTTGGAAAAAAAATCGCTCGCATCCTGCCGTGCCGGTTCATATTCACCACGACGGGCGTCAATGATTCCGGTCGTCAATGAATTAAGTATTTCCTCTTTTACAAGTGCTTTTTTCGTTACTTCGTGTTCGGCATTGGCGGTTCTCAAATTCATCCACATCGGAACAAATCCGAGCAGAAAAACAATCAATAAAACCACAGCGAAAATACCGAATTTGGTTATAAAATTCCGGACTTTGCCTTTTTCTTCTGTAACTGCTTCCGTATTATCCATAATTTGCTTTGAAAATTTTATCTAAATTTAATAGAAGTTTATCATATATTTTGTTTTTCCGTGTAGTTAAAATATTCTTTAGCAAAAGGCTTTATCTTTAAAATACCGCAGGAGATTCAGTAAAAAATTGAGATAATTATTCCGCTGCATTTAGCGTTATCAGCGAAATTTCGGGTGGACATTGGTAGCGGACAGGCAAGACAACCGTGCCGATTCCGCGTGTTATATAGATTTGTGTGTCTTTTCGTTCGTGCAGACCGCTTGTGAGTTTTCGTCTGTGAGCAAGGATTTTCTTTTCCTTGTCGCGTATTTTTACCTGTCCTCCGTGGGTATGTCCGCTGAACATTACGTCAATATCATATTTCATCGCCTGACGAATAATTACGGGATTATGAGCAAGAAGCATCTTCATTTCGTCGGGAAAAGAACCGTGCAGAGCAGCGGTTAGATCAGTCTGTTTAACCATATGATCGTCAACACCGCAGACCCAGAATGAAACATCCTGTGCCGTGAAACGAAATCCTTCATTGATTAAAACAGTTATGTCATTTTCCCGTAGATGCTTTGTAACCGCTTCGGCATCCGTCCAATGATCGTGATTTCCGAGACAGGCAAAACTTCCGTATTCGGATTCGAGTTTGCCTAAAACTTCCGCGACGGGTTCGATATATTCGAATTCGTGCGAAACGTAATCTCCGGTCAGAACAAACATATCGGGAGCTAATTCATTGGCAATTTTGACTGCATTTTCGATGTGTTCGATATTTGTAAAAGGACTGTGATGAATATCCGAGAGATGCACGAGTCTAAAACCGTCCAACTTTTTCGGAAGGCGTTTTAAGTTGATTTCAACTTCTTCAACCTCAAGCGTGTTCGCCTCATTTAAAGCACTTCGGGCGACTTTGGAAAAATTACCCGCTAAATCTCTCAAAGGTGTGTCCGATGCCACAGCAGAAGATATTTTTTCGGAAATTTTTGGTTTTTGTATGCCTGAAGGTTTCATCTTTTCTTTGAATATGTAAATTTCTTGTTAATTATACACGCTTAATTTTGTAAAAGTCCATTTTGAAAATTGTAACGCCAGCGTCCCGCTCACAGATTCAACTGTAAATACACTCACAGTATTGAATGAATTTATAGGTAACAGTGGCGGCGGGACGCACGCCACGACAGCCACCGTGACGGTGGCGTTACGGATTGAGTTTCCAGAAAATCGGGACAAGCACAATTGAAACAATAAATACGATTATGGTCAGAATAGTTCCTATTTTTACAAAATCCATAAATTTATAACCGCCGGGCGTATAGACCAGAACGCAAGCCGGTTCGAGCGGTGTCATAAATGAGAAAGAAGCTGCATAAGTTATTGTTACGGCAAATGTTCGCGGATTTAAGTTGAGCAAAAGAGCGGTTTTTAGAGCCACGGGAAGGACGACAAGTGCCGCCGCCTGATTCGACATCGGTTGTGTAAGAACCACCGTCAGTAAAAAGAAGCCTGCCAGAACCGCAGTCGAACCGTATGCCTGAAAATACTCGACGATCAAATTCGCCAGATATTTATCCGTCCCGGATTGCTCCATCGCCGTGCCGAAGCTCATCATACAGGCGATCAGAACGAGCAGACGAAAATCAATCAATCTGTAAAGCTCGGAATAATAGACGGTTCTCGTCGCCAGCAAAATGAAAACTCCGAGCAGAACCGCTACCGCCAGAGGAATTTCGATTCCCGTAACGGTTTTTGAAAGCGAAAGAGTTAAAAAAACCGCAAACGCCGTGATCGCCCATTTTCTTTTACCGGTGCGGGCGGTATCGTCCGAAACGTCCTGAAGAAGCAGAAATTCACGTTCGATTACAAATGTTTCGATCTTCTGGCGATTTCCCTGCACAAGCAGAACGTCCCCGAATCGGAGACGCTGATCGCTCATTTTTTCGACAAACTTTTCACCGTGGCGGTTTATCGCCAAAACCGTCATACCGTATCTCTGCCGAAAATCCAGCGAAGTTAAAGTTTGCCCGACGAGTTTTGAGCCTCTCAATACGAGAAGTTCTAAAATTTCATTTTGCCCGCTTTCCAAAAAATTCTCGTTGAATTTAAAATCCGGCTCTACTTCCAATCCGTATTCCGATTTTATATTCAGAATTTTTTCCCAAGCTCCTTCAACGATCAGCAGGTCTCCGGCAAAAATTTTTGTTTGAGAATCCGGAAAGGTAAGTTTTTCTTCGTCTCTGATGATTCCGATAATATTCAAATCCAATTCGAGCTTGATATTAGATTCGGCAAGTGTTTTTCCAACCAGATTAGACTCCGGCAAAACCAGAACTTCCGAAATATATTCGCGTATCTGATATTTTTCCGTTAAAGTTTTATTTACATCATAGCTGGGCAGAAGTTTTCTGCCGATGGTCATCATATAAATTATGCCCAAAACTGCCACGATTATACCGACCGGAGTTAGTTCAAACATCGAGAAAGGCTGCATTCCGTAGCGGCTTAAAGAACCGCTGACGGCGAGGTTCGTGGATGTTCCGATCAATAGACAGCTTCCACCCATAATCGTCCCGAAGGCGAGCGGCATCAGCAATTTTGAAGGCGGAATATTCGCTTTTTTCGCCAATCCCAGAACGAACGGAATAAGCATTGCCGCCGCGGTCGTGTTGTTCATAAAGGTCGAAGAAATCGTCCCGACCAGCATAACCAAAAACACGAGCAGAAATTCATTGCTTCCGGCAATCTGGAAAAGTTTCCGCCCGAACAAATCAACCAATCCGGTCTTGACCAATCCGCTCGTCAAGACGAACAAACCGCCGATGGTTATAATTATGTCGTCGCCGAATCCGGCAACAGCTTGCTTCGCCGTTAAAATTCCGGTTAAAACGAGACATACAACCAGAATTAACCCGACAATGTCAACGGGAATTTTCTCTGTTGCAAACAAAACGAGTGCAACAAAAAGTAAAATTAAAACTATTGCAATTGGACTCATTATTAAAAAGAATACGAAAATTTCTATAATTTGGCTACACTTTTTTTTGATTAAAAGTATGTAAATATAACCTAATTTTAACAGCTCAACAATTACAATTTTAAAAGACTTTCTCCTCTTGAATTAGGAATATATTTTCAGACAAAAAAGAGGACGCAGGAAACTCCCTCGTCCTCTTTAGGCTTTGTATTTACACAATTTTAATAAAAACGAACCGTATAGGATAGTTTAAATCCGCGTCCTCTGGCGGGAACAATATCTTTCAAAAAATTAACGTGATTGCGGTAAAGTTTGTCGGTTAGATTCTGTCCGCCGAAAGTTATGATGTGTGCCGTGCGGTTATACGCAAAGATGTATGAACCGTTGATGTTGAATAAACCGTAACCGGCAGTCGGGGTTTCGAGCGGGAAAATGTCCGAATCTCTTGCCGATACGAAAAGACCTTCGGGTCGCAGATTAAAACCTTTGTAGCGAAAATCCACGCCGACTCTCGCACGGGCGGGCGTGATTCGCGGCGGTGAAAATCCTAAATCTTTAAGTTCGGCATCAACTATGTCGCCTTTGAAAAAGAATCCGAGATAATCGTTTACATCAACTTCCAGCGAAGCATCAGCACCGACATAGCGGGCATCGCCCTGTGTAAATAAAGCAATCGGTAAACCGTCATCAACATCTATATTTCCGTCGCCGTCGCCGTCAAACGGTGATTGGAAAACGAAATTATTTATGTCGTTGTAAAACACGCTTCCGTTAAAACGCACACGCCGCGAATTTTGTCTGAAACTGAATTCAAAACCGTTCGAGCGTTCTCTTTCCAAAGCCGTGTTGCCGACCTCAAATGTTACCGTGCCGATGTGCGGACCGAAATTGTAAAGCTCTTCCAACGCGGGAGAACGATATGAACTTGAAAAACTCCCGATAAACGCTCCGCCTTTCCAGACTTCAAATCTTGCTCCGACCGAACCGGAAAAACCCGTAAAATCCAATTCGGGCAAAGCCGTGTTGACGGGTTTGTAGCGGTTTGTTTCGACTCTTCCGCCGAATTGCAGGGCGACTTTTTCAAAACTCAATTCCTGCAAAGCAAACGCCGCCAAATTATTTTGGCGAACTCTGCCTTCAACCAGCGATTCTTCGCCGACGGTTAAAAAAGAACGCCTGTAACCGTCAAAACCGAATTGTCCCGAAAGATTTCTGTAATTTCTTTGTCTGAAAACGCCCCGATATGAAAAAACATCATTGGTAAAAGTTGTCGCAACTTCTTCAACGCCGTCTTCGGCTTCGATTTCCTCGTGCTGATAATCCGTAAAATCTATCGAAAAAGTTCCGCCCGTAATCACAGAACTCAGATCACGAAATCCGCCGACAAAACGGTAATTGTTCCGCTTCATTTTTATATCTATTTCCTCATCGGGAATCGGCGGCAGTTGGTTGGCAAAAATTCTCTTTAATTCGTCAATATCGAACTGACACCCCGAATCTTCTTCGCTGCAATCAATTCCGCCGTTGATAATGCTTAAAAGTTCACCTGATTCAAAAAGCGGTGCGTAAGGAATTCCGTAGCGGCGGCGGTCAAGCGTGACGGTTGTGCGGAAAAATCCTTTGTCGGCAAAATAGCCGTAGCTTCCCGAACCGCCGAAAGAACGTCCCGCCGAATTCGGGATTCTGCCGAGCGGAGTTTCAAAATCACCTTCGCGGCTGAAATTCGTATCGAATCTAAAGAGGTTTTTCTTGTAACCGTATTCGACTCCGCCCGCGGCTCCGCCCTGTCGGTCAACCGTTCCGCCGAAACCTGTAAAATATCCGCGAAAACCTTCGTGGGCTTCATTTTCATCATTCGATACGGCGTTGACGACTCCGCCGATGGCATTGCTTCCGTAAAGCAAAGTCGCCGGACCTTTGATAACTTCGAGTCTTTCCAGATTAAACGGCGAGATCGGTTCACCGTGATCGCCCGAAGTCGAACCAACCGAACCGAGTCTGATGCCGTTCTGCAAAACCAAAACTCTGTCGCCTTCAAACCCGCGAATCGAAGGACGCGAAGTTCCCGAACTTCCGAACGAACGGTTACTAACTCCCGCTTCATTTTCCAAAACATTGCCGATTCCGATACTTGCATTTTTCGCAATACTCGTCGCACCGACCGAATTTACCGATGAAAAAGATTCATAAACCGATTCTCCCTCGCCCGTCGCCGTAACGGTAACTTCCGCATTCAAGGCTCTGATGCTGACCACAAAATTAAGTGTCGCCGCTCCGCCCGAAACCGTTACGGTTTGAGTTTTATCGGCAAAACCTTCGATATGCGTAAAAACCGTATAAGTCCCATTCGGCAAATTTGTAAATTCGTATCTGCCGTTTGCGTCCGTTACGGTGCTTCGATTGATCTTAGGAATTTCGACGGAAACTCCGGGAATAAATTCGCTGTTAACCCCACTCGAAACCGTGCCGCTTAAAGTTCCGGTTTGGGCAAAAGTAATGAGCGAAAATGTAAATATGATTGTTGTAATTTTTAAGAAATGTATAAATTTGTGCATTTTTAGTTTATTTTTGAAGATTAAAGTTTAATCACAAATCTTACGCAATAACTGTTAATTTCGTTAGAGATTTTTAATAAACTGTTGAAATTCAGCAATCAACGGTTGGAATTTAAAGTTTCGATGGTTTTAAGATAAAACTTCTAATTTGTAAATAATTTGATTATGTTCCCCTGACCGTTTATTTGTTTACAGATTAAGTAACAGCAGATTCCAAAAATGTTAATGTCGAATCTTCAGTATCCATCTCGGCTTTTATGCCAATCGGCAAGGTAAAGTTATTGCGGATATGCCCGAATGAAAGTCCATACATTACCGGAATTCTCAAATCTCCAAGCCTTTCCTGTAAAACTTCGAGCAATGTCTGCGAAGGCTTTGCCGGATCGGGATCGCCTTTCGTAAAAACTCCGATGGCGATGCCAGCCAGCGTACGCAGATTTACACTATCTCTTAACTGAGTCAACATTCGGTCAACCCTGTAAGGACTTTCGCTGACATCTTCGATAAACAAAATGTTTCCTCTTGCACGCTCCAAGCCGTATTGAGTTCCCGCCAAAGCGACCAGCAAACTCAAATTCCCGCCGATCAATTCTCCGCGGCATTTCCCTTTCGTAATCGTGATCGTTTTATAAAGTTCGGGGTCTTGTCCTTCAGGAACTTCAGGCAGATTTATTACATATTTTTCGGTGGGATTCATCAAAGGTTCTAAGACGTGCTTTTTTGAATAATCACTATAATTCGATGCCGCGTTCGGACCGTGAAATGTTATCAATCCGGTTCTTTTATAAATCGCCAAATGCAACGCCGTAATGTCCGAAAAACCGATGAAAATCTTGGGATTTTTCTCAATCAATTTATAATCCAAATCCGCCAGTAAACGCGAAGTTCCGTAACCGCCGCGAACACACCAAACCGCTTTAATCTCCTTATCCGTAAATGCCCAGTGCAGATCGTGAAGCCGTTCTTTATCAGTTCCCGCCAGAAAACCGTTTTGTTCGCGTGCATATTTTCCGACTTTGGTTTTGAAACCCATCTCAGCCAGATTCTGCAATCCCTTCTCAAACGCTTCTTCCGAAACGCCGCTCGCCGGAGCAATCACTCCAACCGTATCACCAATTTTTAATCTTTTCGGCTTAATAATTGTCTTTCTCACATTCAAATTTTTATCATTCGCCGCCAGCATAGTCTGAACAGCAAACGGCAAAAGGGCAATAGCTTTTAATGCATCACGTCGTTCCATATTTTTCAGCTCATCTGCAAAATTTTTCTCATATTTCTTTTTTTCGCGTATTTTCGCGTAATTAGCGGGCAAACTTTTTTTATAATTTCAACAATTTTTCCCGCAAAACTCTCGACTGTAAACGACTCGAAGAAATCTCCTGCCCATTTTTAAGTGTAACTTGATATGTCCCGCCCGGCATCGGCGAAACTTTTTCAAACATTCCGACATTTGCCAAAGCCCCACGCGAAAGTCTGATAAATTTCGTCGGTTCTAATTTTGCTTCGATGTCTTTTAATCGGAAGTTTATTACATATTTTTCATTTTTGTCGGTTGTAATATGAAGCAATTCGCCGTTGGCAATTATCGAAGCAACTTCGGCAACGGGAATCAGCAAAATTTCTTCACGTTTTTTTACGGGAATTCTTTCGATGAATTCCTGTTTACTTTCCTCGTAAACTTCAACCGCTTTTTTAACTTTTTTCGATTCCGTTTCCTGAAAATCCTTCTGCTCCAATCTTTCGCGAACGCGATTTAAAGTTTCCCGCAGACGTGATTTTTCAATCGGTTTCAGCAAATAATCAACCGCATTTACTTCAAACGCCTGAATCGCATATTCATCATAAGCCGTAATAAACGCAACCAGCGGCATTTGATTTTTCCGCAGAAGTTTAACGACTTCCAACCCCGAAACTTCCGGCATCTGCAAATCAAGCAACGCTAAATCCGGCTTCTCCGCCTTAATCATTTCAAACGCTTCCGCACCGTTTTCCGCTTCGCCGACGATTTCGACATCTTCAAATTCGAGCAGGATATTTTTCAAAAAATTCCTAGCCGGTCGTTCATCGTCGGCAATAATTGTGCGTAGCTTATTCATATTTTTATTCACCACAGAGGCACGAAGGACACAGAGGTTTTTATTATTTGTTTGATTAAATATCTTCTATTGTCCGTTTTCATCTGTATTTATCCGTAGTTAAATTTCTTTCTCTAATTTTAAAAAAACTCTGTGTTCTCTGTGCCTCTGTGGTAAAAAATCTTTAAATCGTCTGAGTTTTTACAGGAATTTCAATACTTGCAAAACTTCCGTCTAAAGTATTTTTTTCAAATTTTATATTCGCCTTATTTCCGTAATAGGATTTCAAACGACCTTTGATATTCTGCAAACCAATGCCGTTTGAATTCTCGGAATCTTTTTTATTTTTTCCCGCTCCCGTATCAAAAACATTTAAATTCAAAAACACTTCCGTTCCTTTATTTTTAAGTCTCGCAGAAATTTTCACCGTTCCGCCATTTTTGTTTTCGGAGATTCCGTGTTTGACGGCATTTTCTACTAAGGGCTGCAGAATCAAGGACGGCACGCGGAGTTTTCGTAAATCTTGCGGCACATCAAATTCTACTTTTAAGCGTTCTTCAAATCTTGCTTTTTCAATATCCAGATAATTTTCAATAAGTTTTAATTCTTCATCCAAAGTATAAAATTCATCGTTTGATTTTAAAACACTTCGCAAAAGCTGCGTTAATTTCATCAGAGTTTGAAAAGCCGTTTCGGGTGCGGTTTGAATCAAGTAACCGATTGTCGTCAACGCATTAAACAAAAAATGCGGATTGATTTGCGAACGCAACGCGATTAGTTGAGCTTCGGTTGTTAATTTTGTATATTCCTGTTCGCGGAGTTCCCGTTCAAAGCGTTCCTGAACGGTTCGCAAAGCATCAATCTTTCTCGCTGTGAGCAGCGAAACTGCTTCGAGCATTTCGACTTCTTCGGACAAAAGTTTCCTGCCGCCGACAAAGTTTTCCAGGTGAATCTTGTAAAACGGCGATTCATTTGTCGGAACAAAAATCTCCGCTTTCTGTGTTGTAAAATCAACCGTCGGCAATTTTGTATTCGCGTCGGTTTCATAGATTTCATTCCAAACGGATTTTCTGACAGTCAGAGCATTTCCGATTTTTTCCGAAACATCATCTAAAATAAGATCAATTGATTCGTGTTTTTCAATCGCTTGAGAAATCTCTTTCTGCAAATTTGCATAGTTGATCCGATTTAATAAAATTTTATCAACCAGCCATACGGAAAATTTATGCAGAAGTGGATAAATTAAAGCCGTTGCAATCCACAAAACCAGCAGGACTCCGATTGCCAAAGGATCATTTTTTTCGTGCGATCTATGCAGAGAATTAAGCGGTTGAGCCACGAAAATATATAAAGAAAAAGCCGTCAAACTCAATAGAAGTAAAGATAAAGCACGTTTTAAAAACAAATCGGCAAAAGCAAACCGATAATCCTGAATCAAAATCGCCAGCACGAGCGGAAGCGAAGATTGATGGGCGATGAGTTCGATAAACCAATTTGAGTCTTCGGCTTTTGAACTCAGATGCAATGCCGAAACCGTAAAGATTAGAAGTGCCGCAATCCAGACAGTTTTGTTTTTGAGTTTTTGTTTGTAATTAAAAATCAGCAGCCCGGCGACAAGTGCGATCGAACCGAAAGTTAGAATCTGCAGGGCAGGATTTGAAGGTGCATTTCCGTTTGCAAAAGCATTTTGAAGATGAAGCGTTGCCGCAAAAATGCTTAAGGCGTAAGCCGTAATCGTTAAAATTCGTGAATTTTTATTTTCATTTTCCGCTGAATGGACTACAACCGAAGGCAGAAATCCGAGTGCGGAATAAGAAACAGCCACGAGAAAAGGCGAAAACGGATTCTGCACAAAATCCTGCCAAATATGAGAAAAAAGTTCACCTACATTCCACAAAATCCCCAAAATCGCCGTTAAAAACAGCAACAGATCAATCTTTGAATCTTTTTGTCGGTGCCGCAAAACCATCGCTAACAAAAGCGTATAAAGTGCGACTCCGACTATAAAACCCAAAGGATTAATAAGTGCTGTATTCATTGAATTCATCCCGCAAATGCTATCTGTTACGGCATTTACAAAACAAGTTTATCTTAGTAAATGGTGTTTTTACCAAGATAAACGGAAGATTTATCAATTTGAATGGTTTTAAGAAATTGTCTGTAAAAATAAATTTAATTTCTATTCAACTTTTGCCGAAAGTTCAACGCCACAACGAGCGGAATTTCCTTGAATTTCTGACTCGGATTTTCGCTGGTGATATTTTTTCGCTGGATCGTATATTTAAAAGTCATTCATCTTAACAATAATCAGCAAATTTTTAATATAGATTTCTTCACATAACCTTTACAAATCTTTACAAAAACACCTAAACCTTTAGCTATAATAGAACGTCTTATCACAATAAGGTTTGAAACTTTTACAAGCCATTGTGCGTGTCAAATAGTTAATAGGAAATATTGAAGGAGAAATTTATAAAAATGCGTCGAAATTTATTGTGGTTAGGTTTAGCGATTTTAGTAATGAGTTTGGGAGTCAATACTTTTGGGCAAGATTCTTTGCCCGACATCGGGATTCAGGAAAATCTGGCTCTCGGAGTTGTTAAGGTTACGGGTGATCAAAAAATTGTTATTGCAACAAAAGACGGAGCGATTGATGCGGTTATCGTCAGCGAAACAGCATTTAAACGTCTGCCGCCCGATAATTTGAGTTTAAAAGCCGCAACCGATTCGAAACTTTCCGACATCAGCGTCGGCGACAGGGTTTTGGTAGTTGGAAAAGTTTCCGGTGATAAAAAGACGATGCTCACAAAATCCATCTATCTTGTAAAAGGTTCTGATATTCAGGCGAAATTGGATAAGGAACGAGAAGAATGGCAGACACGCGGAATTTCCGGCAGGGTTACAGAGGTTGATCCTCAGACAAAAGTAATAATGGTTGAAATACGTGGGATTACGGGACAGGCGACGACCATCAAACTTTCTCCGAAAGATAAGATCAAATATTTAAGATATTCTCCACAGTCCATAAAATACAGCGACGCAGTTGAAAGTGATATAAGCAAAATTCAAAAGGACGATATGCTTCGTGCTTTAGGCGACAAGAGCGAAGATGGAACGACTTTTAAAGCCGAACAAGTTCTGACCGGAGCATTTGTAACTGTTGCGGGCAAAGTAAAATCTATTGATGCCGCAAAAAATGAAGTTACGATTACTGATCAAGCGACGCAAAAAGATGTAACAATTGCGGTTAATGACGCGTCACTTTTGAAAAAATTTCCTGAAGAAACTGCACAGATGATGGCGATGATGATGATGCGTCAACAGGGCGGCGGAAGCGGCGTTCAACCGCCGAATGGCGGACGCGGAGGAAACAGACCTGCCGGAGATAGACCTGCCGGAAATAGACCGGAAAGACAGGGCGGCGGTGAAGGTCGCGGCAGAGGCAGCAGGGGAAATATGGACATTAATGAAATGCTCAACCGTTTTCCGACAATTTCGGTGGCAGATTTGAAAATCGGCGAAATGATTGCTGTTTCCAGTCCAAAAGGAAATGATCCGACTCGTCTGACGGCGATTAAATTGCTTGCCGGAGTTGAACCGTTTTTGCAAATGCAGCAAGCAGCGGCGGCAGCCGGCGGAAGACGCGGTGGACGCGGCGGAGTTTCAGGCGGACTAACAATTCCGGGACTCGATAATATAGATTTTTAATCTAAAAGAATTCCCCGTCTGCTTGCAGCGTGGGTTTCCTTATTAGCCCTGAAAGGGCGACAGTTCTTTGTTCTTAGAAAATTCGTGGTAGTCGGTGCTTTGACCGACTAATTTTCGGG
>JALZKH010000141.1 GCA_030859345.1 Acidobacteriota bacterium
TTGTCAAAGAACGAAATAAACTTGAAATAAAAGCAAAGTGGCAATTTACAGTTGATAAAGCAAGAACAAAACTAAAACGCCACTATGAAAAAGTAATATCTAAAAACTAAGATTACATTGTACTAGTGCGATCCGCCAATAGAACTCCGTCAGCTAAAAGAACTCCATCAGCTAAAAGAACTCCGTCGGCTACTAAAACTCCGTCAGCTACTAAAACTCCGTAAGCAAACATAACCGAGCCTGATCCGATAACAGATCCATTACTGACACTCACTTTTGGAGCGAACTCCAAAATATTCGTGTTGCTAAAATTATCGTTTAGCGTATATCTATAGTCAGTCCCGTGAGTTATGCCTTTTTCAAACCACATACCGTTTTTGAAAACTTTGTGGAAACGATTGTTTATATAATTTGATTTGATATAACCGTGGTTGGTTAAAATACCTCTTGCCCAGCTAAATGTTTGACCATTCAAGGTGGTTGACATATTCGCAACAGGTTGACCGCTTGCTCGCAAAAGGTCGCCGCCGTTCATTAAATTAAAATCAATATCGGTACGATAACCTTTAGCTAAGCGGATAGCACCTTCAAGATTTAGCTGACCCGTGCCTTGTTCGAGCATACTGTAACCGGCAAGTGGTTGAGCCGTAAATTCCAAAATCATTTTTACCATTGTTGGTGTAAGATTCGGATTGAGTTGAAAAAGAAGAGCCGCTGCACCTGAAACTACCGGAGTTGCCATCGAAGTTCCGCTCATCGTCATAACGGTATCATCATCGGCGACTTGAAAATTTAGTGTCGGGTCAACCAATTCAGGATAATAAACAGGTAAAAAGCTGCCTGCTTTGGATTTTGCCGAAATAATTCTGTTACCGGGAGCGACCATATCCGGTTTGATCGCATTATCGTAAACTATCGTTCCATTTGATCGCGTATAAAAACTTCTCGTCGGACCGCGTGAACTGTAAGTTGTAACTCCGTCATCTGTTCGTGAATCCGAACCCTTTGTATTAACTGCACCAACCGTCAGAACCGACGGATCGTTACCCGGTGAATGAACATAACCATACATTTTGTTTCCGTAGCTATCTTTGCCTTCATTACCTGAAGCGGCAACTACTAAAACACCTAAACCGTTTAATTCCTGAACTTTCAGATTAACCGGATCATTCGTGTATGAATCAATAGCAATTCCGCCAAGGCTCAGATTGACAACACGAATTTTGTATCGGGCGTGGTTTTGTTTGATCCATTCCAAAGAATTGAGTAACCACGAAGTATTTCCAAATCCTTGTGAATTTAGGGCTTTCAAATTGATTATGTCTGCATTCGGAGCGATTCCGCGAAATTGTCCGCTATTTCTGGTGATATTTCCAGCGGCGATTCCGGCAACGTGCGTTCCGTGTCCGTAACCGTCATCGGGATTATTTTCATTCGTAAAATCCTTACTGAAAACTACACGACCTCTAAAGGCTTTGTGATCGACCGCCATTCCCGAATCAACGATTGCAACTCCGACACCCGTACCATCCAGCAGACTGCCGCCGCTGCCCATACTTCTGACAGATTCTGCACCCGTTGTTTTTTCCAGGTGTCCGAGACTTGCCATTTTGCGGTCGGGCGACATAAAATTTGAAAGTCCGCTTTTGGCAATCGCTTCAACCGCACTTAACGGAAGATTAACAACGATCGTATCGCTTTTTCCGATACAGCTGTTAACACGAACATTATTTTCCGCCAGAATTTTGCGAAATTCCGCATTATCGGCATCTTTCGCCTGAATTATTACATCAATTCGTTTTTTGCCTGTCGGGTCTTGCTTCATCATATTACGTATGTCGGATGAAACATTGTCGCCTCTGTATTTTTCTATTTGAAATTCCTTCTGATTTTTGGCAAATTCTTTTGCTGTTTCTTCAGAACTTTGACCAATTACGATCGGTTCAAAAACAGCAGAAACTTCAGCAATAGCATTAATTTTTTCGTTATAAGAATCTTTGGAAGAACCGCCGATAATCTTTATTTGATTAATTAAAATAGCTGTCGCCAATTTTTCATTGATTTGTGAACTACCAACAAAATTCGTTAATTCGTTGATGAAAAGAATAGCATTACCATTAGTTGCCGTAAGTTCATTGATGATTGATTCAATTTTATTTGCAACTTCGTTTTCAGTTTTTGAAGTTGAATAAAGATCACCAACTTTAAGCATTAATAATTGTTTGTTTTGCAAACCAACCGGAACATCGCGTGTAGCGATTCTTGTTGCCAGAACTTCGACAACAAGTTCCTGACTTTCACCGACCTGATCTAAAAGTGCGGGTTGGCGAAAATTATTACTGCTTAAAGATTTAATAAGACGTTCAACATCTTTATTAAATTGATTTGAAACGCGAAGCTTTCCGCCCTGTGCCAACTCCGTCAAATTCGTTGTATAGAGATTTAACATCGGCGTATCGGCAACTTTTTTACTTGTTGTATTTTGAGCAGATACGCTCGTTGCTGAAGTTGCAACATTAATAAATATCATTGAAAATAAAATCATCAATGACATTGCTTGAGTAAATAATGTTTTATGTTTTAAGTAGTTCATTTTTCTATTCCTTATTGGATTTAATATCGGTGGGCACAACTATCGTGTCTCGAATTATAATGGCAACGCTTATGCCATAAATGTAAAATAAAGAAAATAACGGGTTTAGCTGGATTACGGCGGAAATATGAGAGAGAGATTCATTCAAAATGAACGAACTATTCATTCAAATTGAACGAAATTGATGGACAAAAGAAAGCCTGTGACAAAATTCACAGTCAAAAAAATTTCAAAAAAAAAGGAAAGCCTGAATTTAGACTTTCCTTTTTTCGAATAGATTTGAGTTATAATTATATTCCCAAAACATCAATCAGTTCCTGAACTGCTCCGGCAGATTTTTGCAGAGCGGCACGTTCATCATTTGTCAAAGAGATTTCAATAATTTGCTCAACACCGTTTTTACCGAGTTTCGCCGGAACGCCGACAAATAAATTGTTGATTCCGTATTCACCTTCAAGATAAACCGCACACGGCAGAATCTTCTTTTTGTCCTTTAAGATCGCTTCCGCCATTTCCACCGCACCCAAACTCGGAGCATAATAAGCCGAACCCGTTTTCAATAATCCGACGATCTCAGCACCGCCGTTTGCCGTGCGGTCAACGATTTGTTTAATTTCTTCTTCAGAAAGTAATTCCGTTACAGGAATTCCTGCACAAGTTGAATACCTTGGAAGCGGCACCATTGTATCGCCGTGTCCACCGAGAACAAACGCCGTCACGTTTTCAACCGAAACTTCTAAAGCCTCAGCAAGAAAACAACGCATACGCGCCGAATCCAAAACTCCAGCCATTCCGATTACACGATTTTTAGGAAACCCGGAACGCTTAAATGCAACTTGTGCCATCGCGTCCAAAGGATTTGAAACAATGATTAAAATTGACTCAGGTGAATACTTTGCAATTTGTTCCGTTACCGAACCGACAATATCCGAATTCGTTTTAAGCAAATCATCGCGGCTCATTCCCGGTTTGCGTGGAAGTCCGGCTGTGATAATCACAACGTCGGAATCCGCCGTTTCTTCATAAGAATTTGTCCCGGTAAGTTTGACATCAAAGCCGTCAATCGGAGCGGCTTCCGCCAGATCGAGCGATTTTCCCTGCGGCGTGCCTTCGACAATATCAACCAGAACAACATCCGCCAATTCCTTGCTTGCAATCCAATGAGCGGCGGTCGCACCGACATTTCCCGCACCGACAACTGTAATTTTATTTCTTCCTGTCATATTTTTTTATATTTTCCTCTGATTAAATAATTTTGTAAAAATTGAAAGTGATATTTTGTCATAGTTGACGAAAAACGGCAAAACGGACACAATTCTTTTAAGACAAAAAACTATGACTGCACAATCAAAACACAAATATACTTTGGATGAATACTTTGAGATCGAACAAAATTCGGAAGAACGCTATGAATATTTCGACGGAAATATCTGGTCAATGGCGGGAGCAAGTCAAAATCACGAGAGAATTATATCAAATTCAATTTTCCATTTACGAACAGTTCTAGGTAATAGACCTCTTGAAAAAGTAATTTAATGTTCAATTGCATAATTATACAATCCGGCTATCAGATTAACTCGCAGCATAAATCGGCGGCGGCGATTGCGATACCGTTCGCTCAAGATACGGAAAATCT
>JALZKH010000013.1 GCA_030859345.1 Acidobacteriota bacterium
AAGCTATTCCGCCTAAAGCCAGCAAACTCTTACACATATCTCGCCGGTCAATTTTATTTTCATTTAAATTTTTCATCATCAAATAGTAGCATTTACTTCAAAAAACAAAAAGTGGATAAAGTATGAACGTAAAAAATTTTCGAGTTTTACTGCCATAAATCTTCGACGAATACACAAAGCACCGAACGATTGAATTGACGTGGGGCGAAACCGAATACACGCAACTCCGAGTCAAAAAGACAAGTTTGATAACAAAGTCGCTGTTTCGCCCTCACGTCCATTGAATTGTTCGGCTTTCCGTTGCATACGAAGGTTTTTGTTTTTTGACTTTGTGCTTCAAAGTTCTCGATTTTCTTCACACAACTCTAAATATTCCTTCTCGGTTACATACGTCAAATTGTAACAGACAAATGCGCTCTTTTCGGGTGGAACATCATCTTCAGTATTCAACTTCTCAATCCACGAAAGCGTTTCCTTTGCGGCTCGCTGCACAAATTGTTTCCAAGTTTCCAATGCTCGTTTGTCTGTGTCCCAAGCAAAAACTGCCGTGCCGCCAGAACGCAATGGCAAGATTCCCCAAACAGAACCGTTTTCGACAATCCAAGCCTCACCGCCAAGAATTCCGTAATCTTCTTCTGTCAGAGATTCAACCACATCTGCAACGTCATCGCGTTTCCAAGCATATTCTTCGCCCGAAGTGTGAAAGATTGTTTCTTTTGCTTTTTCTGGCAAAGTCATATCGTTTGATTTCAAGAGAAGAAGCCGAACTTTGATTTAGGCTGAACAACAGCCTTGTTAGATAGAATATTTATAGTTTATTTTTAATATAAAGTCAAAAATTTATTGACTTTACTGGTTGCTTACTTTGTCTTTCTTGCTAAACGGGAATTCCGCCTAAATTTTTAGGTGGAATTTTAAAAAGCAACATCCGAATTGTTCGGTTAAATCTGGATTAGTAAAAAAGGCGATACAAAACATCTGTATTAATGTGTGAGATAAGGAATAGTTGATATTATAATAGTCCGCGTTCCTTCACACGCAAATAAGTTTTTATCTTTTACACGAATTTATTTAACTTCGACATAACCCGAAACTTTTTCTTTTAACCAAGAATTAACAAGCAATTCGGTAGTTGTATTTTCTTGAGTTGCGATCTTTGCCAGAGTTTTGCTGATTTTTTCATCAATTCCAATCAAATGTTTTTTGCTTTTCAAGTCAACGTCAAAATGAAATTCTTTTAATTTTTCGTCAAAATCTCCAAAATCATTTTCATCAAAGAAATTGACCAAATCATCAAGCGAATCGAATTCGGGTAAGTTTTTCTTTTTATTTTCTGTCATACCTTCGATATTCATAATGCGAATCAAGAGTTGAAATAACTTTTTTTATTGTTTGATAAATGAAAAATAATTTTCTTTTTCGCCAACGGCGACCAACATTATAGCCTAGCGAGAATCGCTAGGTGTGATTTGAACAAGCGTGCCGTCGCTGAAGGCGACGAACAATTTGCAATGATTGATGTTTGTCGCTTTCAGCGACGACTCGTTTGGTTGTCAAATTCCTATGGTTTCGGCGAAACGCCTGCACCATAGGCTATAATGTTAATCACCGTTGGCGACAAGAATAAAGCAGTTCAAACATCATAAAATTTTGCTGAATTATTGATTAAAAACAGCAGTTTTTCTACTCTTGATTTGCATTTATAATAAACCTCTTTCCTTCACACGCAAATAAGTTTCGAGCAAATTCGGTGTAAGCGTTTGTGTCGTAACGTCCAACGCCAAACCGCCGAGCGTTTCGACCTGTCGGAGTGCGGCTTCGCGTTGCAGAATTATTTCTTCCGCCGCCGATTGTGTGAAGACTTCGCGTAAATTTTTCGGAACTTCGCTGACGGTTTGATTTAAATCTCTGTCGCCGATGGTTACGACTAATGGCAGATGTCGCGGACGCAATAATTTTAATGAGTTTATCAATTCTCTGGAAGATTCTTTGTCAACGAGATCGGTTAAAATTACGATAAATGAACGCTTTTTGGAATGTGCAGAGATGTATTGAAACGCACGCGAATATGACGGCTCAATTAGTTCGGGTTCGAGATCGTGCAAGGCTTCTAAAACGGAATCAATATGATTTATGCCTTTTTTTGGCGGGAGATATTTTTTGATTTTTCGTCCGAACACAACTAAGCCGCAATTGTCGCCGCCTTTTGCCGCCGCCGACATTAACGCCAAACTTGCGTGAATTGCCGTGTCGAATTTTGTTTCGTCGCCGATTCGTCCCGTCATCAAACGTCCCGCGTCGAGTGCGATAATGATTGTCTGGTCGCGTTCGATCTGATATTGGCGGGTTGTCAGTTTGCCGCGTCGGGCGGTGGTCGTCCACGAAATATGCCGCAATTCGTCGCCGCGGACATAATCACGCATTGATTCAAATTCGCGTCCTTCGCCGCGTCGGACGGATTTTCTCTGCACCGCCAGAAAATTATTTGCACCGAGTGCTTTGAGTTCCATTTCTCTTGCCCGACGCATATTCGGATAAACTTTGACCGTTTCCGCTTCGCCTAATTCCGCCTGACACCAAACCAAACCTAACCTGGAAAAATAACGCACAGCAGTTTTGCCGAATTCATATTTCCCGCGTTTTGGCGGCGTTAAATTGTAATAAAATTCGGACGCAGTTTGGGCTTTCGATAAAAATTCCGTTTCCCGTTTTTCATCCAAAACCATTTCGGGCGGAAATTCGTCCTTGATCTTTATATAAAAATCTTTATGGGAAGAATTTTCAATATGCAGATGAACCTGCGTTTCGTCACCGATGGCAAAACGTCTGGTAAATTCGCGTGTGATGCGGAAACTTTCGGGAAGTTTTCGGCTGACGAAATAATCAATCAAAGCCAATAAAATCAGCAAAATATCGTAAATCAAAACTACATAACGCAATCGGGGAAAATTCCACGAAAGCGAAAGCGGGATCAAGCCCAACGCCAGCAAAATATAAAATCTACGTGAGAAAACAAATCGCATAATTTGGTCTGAATTATACAGCAGATTTGTAAAGTCCAAAACCCATTTTGAAGTTGATGTAAAATAAACCGCAAGATAAAGCAAACTCGTTGTCAGAACTCGTCATTTATAACAGAAAACATAAACAGGCTGATAATTTTAGATAGAAGATAAAAAAAAGATACGAAGTTAAAATTTTAACTTCGTATCTTTTTTTTATAGTTTCAGAAATGACGTTACATTTCTTTTTGTTTATCGGTCAATTCGATCTTCATTGCTTCAAGCGTTTCTTTATTCAAAGTTCCGGTTTTATTGACGTTATTTTGTGCCTGCCACTCGCGGATTGCTGAACGGGTGGCGGGGTTTAACTTTCCGGTATCGTCGCCGTTATAAAGCCCCTTTTCCTTTAACATTTTCTGAACTTCCATTATTTGATCTGTGGTCGCACGGAAAATTGTTCGTTTCGGCTTGTCGGCGTTATTTGAATTGGATTTTTCGCTTGCCAGATCATTCGGATTAACGGGAATTTCCATTTGTGATTCGCTTAATTTTATTTCCATTTTCTCCAAAGTTATACGATTTAGCGAACCTGCACGTCTCAATCCGTTTGCCGTTTGATAGTTGCGAATCGCAGCACGCAGATCATTGCTGTAACTGCCGTCGGCTTCGCCGGTGTAAAGTCCGGCTGTTTTTAGTTTGGTCTGAGCTTCAGTTATCTGCTCTTTGGTTGGGCGAAAAGATGTTCGGGTTGATTTAGAACTGTCGGCAGTTTCGATGCCTTTTTGATTATCGGTCAGTTCAATTCCCATTTTGGCAAGTGTTTCTTCATCGAGTTTGCCGGTTTTATCTAAAGCGTTTGCTTCCTGATAATTTTTTAACGAATCACGAAAATCGTCCGTGTATCTTCCGTCGGTTTCGCCTTTATACATTCCTGTATTTTTCAACTTTGTTTGTGCTTCGGTTATTTGATCTTTGACCGGACGAAATGCTTTTTTGCGTGGCTGTTTTGCTTTATCATCATTCTCCGCACCGGCGAAAGAATTCGGGCTAACGGGAGTTTCCAACTGTTTTTCGGTTAATGTAATTCCCATTTTTTCGAGTGTTGCACGATTTAATGTCCCTGTTGGCTTTAGACCGTTTTCGCTTTGGAAATCTTTTATTGCATCCCGGAATTCTTCGGTAAATTTCCCGTCAAATTCGCCGGAATACTTCCCTTTTTCCTTGAGCATCGTTTGAACCTGAACAACCTGTTCCTTTGTTGCTCTGAAAATTACACGCTGGGTTTTGGTTTCTTTTGCTGCCTTTGCTTTATTATCTGAGGTAGTTTGAGCTGAAACGGCAAGCGTAAATAAAAGACACAAAAGTGTCAGTAAGATAGTCTTTTTCATTTTTTAAATCTCCGTGTTTTTTGAAAGGTTAAGGACTTAATCTGTTTTTTTAATATTCAGGGGGTGAATATATTCAAGGGTGAAGTAAATACAATTAGAAAATTAATCGTATTTGAGAGAAAGTCTGTTTAAATTATTTAATATCATTAGGATTATGTTTTTAAAAATTCAGATTGTCAAGCTACTATCAAAACAGCAGACGTAAAATCAGGAGAGGAAAATATGGCTTGGATAAAAGTAATTGACGAGAAAGAAGCGGAAGGAAAACTAAAGCAGCAATATCAAAAATTAACCGCACCGTGGGGCGGAGTTGACAATATTTTGAAAATTCACAGTCTTCGACCAAAATCTTTAGAAGGTCATTATGAGTTTTACAAAATTTTAATGACCGGAAGCAAAGATTTGCCGAAAGTGAAACGCGAGATGATCGCCGTTAAGGTTTCGGCTTTGAATCACTGTGTTTACTGAATGAAACATCATGGGGCGGGACTCCGTAAATTAATAAATGATGATAAATTGGGCGAGCAGTTAAAACAAGATTTTCGTTCCGCGGATTTGGATGCAAAAGACAGAGCGATGCTCGAATACGCGGCAAAACTGACGCTTGAACCTTGGAATATGAAGGAAAATGATGTTGCAGAATTACGCCGAAAAGGTTTCAGCGACGAAGCAATTCTGGACATAGTTCAGATCACGGGATATTTTGCTTTCGTCAATCGTTTAGCCGATGGTTTAGGTGTAGAATTAGAGAATTATTGGGAATAATCGGTAATAAAAAAAGATAAAGAATAATGGATATTTGAAGATGACATTTGTTTTTTGTTATCAAACATCTATTATGCTTTGTTTTATTGTTCGGTTTGAAACATATTATCAACTAAACCGTAATAACTTTAATAAAATCAATTTTAGAAAATTTAGGGGGAAATAGAAATGCGTAACTTTTACTTTCGATTTATTTTTATCACGACGCTTATTTTGTCGGTTTCGGCAATCGCCTTCGGACAAAATGCGGCGTTTGATATTAACCGGATGGACAAATCCGTAAATGCCTGCACGGATTTTTTCCAGTTTGCAAACGGAACTTGGCTGAACAACACGGAAATTCCCGGAGATCAGTCAAGCTGGGGCAGTTTTAATATTCTGGCGGAAAACAACCGCACGATTTTAAGAGAATTGGTTGATGAAACGGTAGTAAAAACCGATGCTACGAAAGGCAGCGACACTCAGCTGATCGGCGATTTTTATTTTTCCTGTATGAATGAAGCGGAAATCGAAGCCGCCGGTGCGAAACCGATTAGTCCGTATTTTAATGACATCAACAGCATTGGTGATAAAAAAGATTTGCAAAAACAAATCGCCAAAATGCACGATCTCGGAATTCCCGTATTATTTGGATTTTACGGTGGAACAGATCTGAAAAACAGCAAGATGGTTATCGCCAACGCCGGACAGGGCGGACTAAGTATGCCGGGGCGTGAATATTACATCGGCGGCGATCCGAAAATGCAGGAAGCACGCGATAAATTCAGGGAATATGTGGTTAACATGTTCCAACTGATGGGCGACAGCGAACAGGAAGCACGCACCAAAATGTTTACCGTAATGCGAATTCAGATGCGTCTGGCTTATGCTTCGCTTGCCCGTGCCGATCTGCGGAATCCCGATAACCGCTATAAAAAAATCAGCGTAACGGAAGCGAATTCGATTACGCCGAATTTTGTGTGGGATGATTATATGAAATTGCGTGGCATCAACGGAGTTGACGAATTTAACATCGGACAACCCGATTTTTTCAAAGCCGTTAATCAAATGATGAATGACATTACAATCGGCGAATGGAAAACATATCTGAAATGGATGGCGATGGATGCCGCCGCACCGATGCTTGCCAAGAGATTTTCCGATGAAAACTTTAATTTTTACAGCAAATATCTGCGGGGAACAAAAGAACAACAGCCGCGTTGGAGAATCTGTGTTCAATCGGCTGACGGAAATGTCGGCGAAGCACTCGGTCAATTATATGTGTCGAAGGCTTTCAAACCCGAAGCTAAAGAACGGATGGACAAATTGATTAATAATCTTTTTGTAGCAATGCGTGAACGGATTGACCAACTCGAATGGATGAGCGACGACACGAAAGTTGAGGCTCTCGCAAAACTTGCGACCTTCAAACGCAAGATCGGTTATCCCGAAAAACTTCGCGGCTACGAGGGATTAGATATTGACCGAAAATCATATTATATGAATTCGATGCGTTCCGACAAATTTCAGGTCAAACGAAATCTGGATGACATCGGAAAGCCGGTTGATCGTGATCGTTTTGGAATGACACCGCCGACGGTCAATGCTTATTACAACGCACTTTTGAACGAAATCGTTTTCCCCGCCGGAATTCTGCAGCCGCCTTTCTTTAATGCCAGTGCAGATGATGCAGTAAATTACGGAGCAATCGGCGGCGTGATCGGACACGAGATCACACACGGGTTTGACGATCAAGGAAGTCGTTTTGACGCAGAAGGAAATTTAAAAATGTGGTGGACACAGGAAGACCGCAAGAAATTTGATGAACGGGCAAGTTGCGTAGTTGATCAATTCAGCAAATATGAAGTTCAGCCCAATTTATTTATGAACGGTAAATTGACACTCGGCGAAAATATCGCTGATTTGGGCGGATTGACGGTTGCTTATGATGCTTATAAAAATTCTTTGAAAAATAAACAGCGTCCCGAAAATATTGATGGATTTACGCCCGAACAGAGATTTTTCTTAGGCTGGGCTCAGGTCTGGGCGGTTAAAGCAACGATGGAAAATGACCGACTTCGTGCGACTACCGACCCGCACGCTCTGGCTCGCTGGCGTGTTAACGGACCGCTTTCAAATATGCCGCAGTTTGCCGAGGCATTCGGCTGCCGGGAATCACAACCGATGGTAAAAAAAGATATGTGCGAAATTTGGTAAATTTGATTATCAACACTTTTTAAGAGGCAAAAATTTAAACTGTTTTTGCCTCTTTTTTTATCTGACATTAGAATAGATCGTCAAAGAATTTCTATTTATCACTAAATTTTCCTGATAAGAATCGTGAAAAGTCTTTGTGAAAAATGAGAGTAAAAGCCAGTAATTACAGTTAAAATATATGAAAGCCCAAAGAGTTATAAACTTTATCGTTTCAATATCAATATTGGGAAAATAAGTAATCACTCACAATTAAGTTAGACTATATTTGAAGTTTGAAAACTTTATTCTCAGACTTCTGCCAAATTCATTTAAGGCTTGCTTGACCGAATAGCAAAGTCGTTCTTTGTCTTCAT
>JALZKH010000014.1 GCA_030859345.1 Acidobacteriota bacterium
TATCCGAATGTCTTCAGCATCGCAGATTTGCACGATCAAGTTTCGACATCGGACTTTGATTTCACCTTCCAGCACGTGATAACGATATTTCGTTGTCCAAATCAGGTGTGCTGTCAGACGACTGGTCGAATGCGATGATTTCCGATTTTCTTTCACTTTCCGCTAGTTTTGCATAGACTTGGCGGAAGGACAACTAAAGTCTTGCACTGAAAGTGCATAGCTTTTACTAGCGTGTTTAAAATAGTAAAGTAAAATGGTATAATTTTCCCGTCATGATTGTAATCAAACAAGTAAATGATAAATTACAAAAATTACCGATTGCGGCACAGGAAGAAGTTCTCCATTTTATCGAGTTTCTCGCCCAGAAGTTCAAACAAGAATCAGTTGAAGATAAACATTGGTCGGATTTTTCGCTCAATCAAGCTATGGAAGGCTTGGAAGATGATGATTTGCCTGAATACACCGAGGCAGATTTGAAAGAAAAATGGCAATAAAATCAGGTCAAATCGTCCTTTTCAAATTTCCGCAAACAAATCTTGTTCTTGGAAGAAATCGCCCGGCACTTCTTCTTGTGTCTTTACCTACGGCTTACAATGATTGGCTTGTTTGTATGATTTCCAGCAAAACACATCAAGCGGTTACGGGAATTGATGAACTAATTTCAACTACCGATACGGATTTTTCACAATCGGGATTAAAGTCCGAAAGCGTTATCCGGTTGACCAGATTGGCTGTTGTTTCGGATTCGATCTTGCTCGGCAATATTGATGAAGTATCATCCATTCGATTGAAAAGGCTAAAGAAAAATTTAGCGGATTGGATAGAAACGAGTTGATGATTTTTTGATATTGACTATTAATAACTCCCCGCCACTATATTTGATCTGATTCCGCTTGCTTCCTGAGCGATCTTTACGCCGACAGAAGCTCCGATTCTGGTTGCTCCCGCTTCAAACATTTTTCGTGCATCGTCAATTCCCTTGACACCGCCCGAAGCCTTTACGCCGAGTGCTTTGCCGACCGTCCGACGCATCAAATTCACATCATTAACCGTTGCACCGCCTTTTGCAAAACCGGTTGAAGTTTTAACAAAATCCGCACCCGCATTTTTTGACGCAAGACACGCCCGAACCTTTTCTTCGTCGGTTAAAAGTGCCGTTTCGATTATAACTTTGCACAAAACCCCGTTTTCGTGAGCCGCTTCCACGACAGTTTTAATGTCATCTTCCAACGCACAATCATCACCCGATTTTAAAGCACCGATATTGATAACCATATCAACTTCCTTCGCACCGTTGAAAATTGCCCTGCGTGTTTCATAAGCCTTGACATCGGAAAGAGTTGCACCGAGCGGAAAGCCGATAACCGTGCAAACGGGAACATTACTTCCCTGCAAAAACTCATTCGCTTTCTTTACCCAAACGGGATTTACACAAACCGACGCAAATCCGAACTCTGCCGCTTCATCGCAGAGTTTTTTAATATCGCTCTCCGATGCTTCCGGCTTCAAAAGCGTGTGGTCAATCAAAGATGCCCAATCGTGTGCCGTTGCCGTTTCGCCCAAAACGATGCCGATGCGTGACGCTCCAGCATCAACAATCCGTTTGACATCCGCACGGCAAAATGTCGGACAATAATCATCGTCAATTTTTGACAGCACCAAATCCGTGATCTGTTCAACAAGTTGTTCGTAATTTCCGTTTGTTAAATTAGCCATTATTAAAAAATTTCTAAACTAAATCCCATTCCTTCAAAATATCCATCAAATTCGGCAATTCTTCCTGCCACAGCCAATCGGTTTTTATCCACAGTCCTTCAATTATACGGCTTTCAAATTTTCCGTCCGCTTCGAGTAATAATTGTTTATATTTCCCTTCATCATCAAATCCGTAGAAATTTGCCGTTCGCCGATTCGGGTCAATTATCCAATACTCGTTGACACCCGCTTTTTCATATTCCTCAAACTTATCCTGCGTATCTCTGATAATACTTTCGGGTGAAATGACTTCAATAACCGAATCCGCCGCACCATCAAAAAATTGCTCGCCAATTCGGTCAAAGTTCTCCGTTTTAACAAAGAAAATGTCAGGTTCACGACCTTTTGTTTTGTCATCTAAAACCATTTTCACTTGATAAGGTTCACCACAAATTCTCCCCAACTTTTTCGCATCCGTATAAACCGTCAAAATTGTTCGTAAGAATCCTACTAATAAATCGTGCCTTTGCGTAACCGACATATTTTCAATTACCTCTCCATCAACATATTCCGCATATTGCCCATCATATTTTACAAGAAATTCTTCGTAACTAATTTCCTGTTTCGGAACAAACTGCGAACCTGACGAAGTTATAATTTCAGTATTGGTTTGTGCCATATTTTCTCCTCAATAGTTCGATGAGGTTATTTTACTTTGATTTTAAATGTAAATCTAATTTTTATACTGCTTTTCGATTGCATCAATTTTCCCGACACGCTTTTTATGCCGTTCTTCGGTTATTTCATTTGAAAGAAACGCCAAAACGATTTCTTTAATTTCCGCAAAAGAATTTTGTCCGCTTCCCAAAGTCAAAACATTTGCACCGTTGTGCTGACGCGAATTTCTTGCAAGTGCAACATTGTAACAAGCTGCTGCACGAACTCCGGGAACTTTATTTGCCGCCATCGCCGAGCCGATTCCCGCTCCATCTATAATTATTCCGACATTAACGTGATTTTGTGAAACAGCGACCGCAACGGCGTGTGCAAAATCCGGGTAATCAACCGCATCCTTAGTATTCGTCCCGAAATCCCGGACGTGCAAGCCTAAACTATTTAGAAAATCTTTTAACTGTTCCTTCATTTCAAATCCGCCGTGATCGCAACCGACTCCGACTGATTTTACCTTCAGAGAATCGTTACGTGAAGTTTTATAAACGAGTTTGATGTTTTTATCTTCTACAAAATCCTTCGCCAATGAAGTAAATTTCACATTCTCCGCCACGCGAACTTTCGCACCGTCTTCGAGTCCTTTAAAATCATCTTCGGTCAAAAGACTTTTCGCCGATTCGTCCCGGTCAAATTCTTTATCAATCGAATCCTGCAAAGAATTTACAACAATGTGTTCGGGCAAATTTCCCTGTTGTTCATTTTCTAATGGAACGGTGTCCAAAACACTTTTTACAAGTTTCCTGATACGTTCACGATTTTCTTTATTTTCTGACATAGACAATTGACTCAAAATCCTTTTTTCAAATAGTATGTTTAATAACTTACAAGAGCAAATATATGAATAGAAGTTTTATAATCTGTGTTTTAACTTTTTTTATAATCATAGGTTTATCGTGCAATGGTAAAGGAAAGATTGTTCAAACTTACACGAAAAACATAAATGATAATTATTTAATTAGAGTCAATGGTTATGCAGGAAAAGGTTTGGCCAGTGGTATGGGTTTTTATACTTATGAGTCAATTAATAAGAAATCTAACTCTGAAACGGAAATTTTCACGTTTATATTTGATGGGATTATTTACATAAAAAAAGAAAATATCATAATTAAAAACGAAAATCTGGCATATTTTTGGATGAGTTGGAAATTCGCAGTAACAGATGACGGCGGAAAAACTTGGTCAGTTTGGAACGGCAAAGATTACGATGAATTTGATTCTAACTACGGATTGATTGAAAAAGTAGAAATAGACGAAAACGGAAATGGAAAAATGTTTTTTAACCAACGTGCCATAGAAAGAAAAGGAATTTCTTTCTTAATAACAAAAGACTTTGGCAAAACTTGGCAAAAGCCGTAGAATCTAAAAACTATGCCGACGCAAAAAGCAAAAAACGAAACCGAATTTACGAATTCCAATCTTGAACCGATGTTTTCCGCCGAAGCAATTGCGGCGAGAATCAAGGAATTAGGCGAACAAATTACAAAAGATTATGCCGATAAAGATGTGGTTCTGGTTGGTGTTTTAAAAGGTTCGTGCGTTTTTATGGCGGACTTGATGCGGGCGATTGATCTGCCGATGGAAATAGATTTTATGGCAGTCGCAAGCTATAAAGACGGTACGGTTTCGACGGGCGATATTGAAATTTTGAAAGACTTGATGAAACCGATTCGCAACAAAGATGTAATTATTATCGAAGACATAATTGACACGGGTTTGACATTAGCCAGACTCGTCAAAATCCTCGGCACACGCGGGGCAAATTCCATCAAACTCGCTACGCTTCTCGACAAACCGGAACCGCGTATCAAAACTGAGTTAAAAGTTGATTACACAGGTTTTACAATTCCGAATAAATTCGTCGTCGGCTACGGCTTAGATGTCGCGGGAAGATTCAGAAATCTGCCATTTATTGCCGTCGTCAAAAACCCCGATTTAATCTGAACTATATAAAATCTCTAAAATGTCGCGTGAAACTTTTACGCCCTTCGGAAATTTCTGTTTGAAATGTTCCCGAAGCCTTTCAACATCGGTTTCAAAATACTTTTCAAGAGTTTCGCGGTCTTCGACATAATACCGCACGCGATAAATTCCATCCGTAACCCGTGCCATTTCCGCACTTTCAAAATAACCGGTTTCGAGCAAATCCTTGATGTGAACATCAGACATAAATTTCTCATATTTATCAATCAAATCCAGCCTAACTTTCGCAGTAATTTCGTAAATAATCATAATTTCAATAATGGTTAACGGTTAACGGTTAACGAAATCTTCTTCAATTATTTTCCATTTTACACTATCAATTATCCATTTTATAACGCTTAGAACTTTTTAGAACAAACATCAAAAATTACTCTGATTCGGCAAACGTATATGACAGTCTCGGCGAAGTCTATGAGAGAAACGGGAAGTTAGAAGAAGCTAAAGAAAATTCGAAAAGGCTTACAAAATTGCAGTAAAAAAAGGCGACGAACGCCTTGCACCCCTATTTAAAGCAAACTTGGATAGAGTTTCTGAAAAGTTAGATTAATTTGGTGATCTTCTTTCATGAATCGGACAGAACTCCTTTGGCTCAGTTCCTTTTTTGAATACCTTTGAATGCATATTCGGGCAGCTTGCCGTGGCACGTTTTTTCGAAAATGGACAATACATTATAGTTATTGTATCTACGATATTTAACGGTTTGTCTTCTTGTTCAACCTCACTCTCCTTTTGTCCTTTTTGTTCCTTTTGATCATTTTGGGCTTCCTGCCAAGTCATAAACGGTGTCGGTGTTGGAGTTGGAGTCGGGTTGGAATTTTGCTCTTCAAAATCTTCAATGGCGACAGGCATAAGCATTTTATTCGGAATAGTTCCACTGATAAATAGTTCTACCCGGCGAAATTCATTGGGTATATTTGAAATATAAAGCTGCCTTAAATTTTGCGTTGGCTCTCCGATTTCTGCTGCGGGATTCGTAATTTCATTCTGCTTGATAATTTCCTGTTGAGCCTTTACAGATTTCGCGTTGGCATTGTCCAATTCACGTATGACCGTGCCGTTGCGGACATCAATTTCGGCTTCCTGAATAGAAGCAGGCATTGTCCAATCGCCGTTCCATTCCGGATGTTCACGCAGAGCCGCACGCATAAATTCCGCCCAGATCGGCATTGCCGAATCCGAGCCTTTCATATTTAAATTCGAGCCGTCGTCAAACCCGACGTAAACAACCGTAATGAGTTCGGGCGTAAAACCGACGAACCAGCCGTCGCGTGAAGTTCCGGTTTTTCCGGCATAGCCAAGTTTACCTTCGACATTTTTAAAACCCCAAGCCTTTGCTTGAGCCGCCGTTCCGCGGTTGATTACATCCTTCAACATATCATTCATAATATAAGCAACATCGGGACGCAAAACCGTTTTCTTTTCACCCGTCGGAGCAACAACGGTCGTGCCGTCGCCGCTTGTAATTAGGTTGATGGCAATCGGCGAAATCTTTTCGCCTAAATTCGCAAAAGTCGAATAGGCTTCCGCCATTTGCAGAGGTGTTACTTCGGCAGTTCCCAGAGCCATCGAAGGATATGCCCTCTCTACCTTCGGCAAACCGGCTTTATGTGCGAGATTCATAATTTTGCCGATGTTCAATTCCATCGCCAAATCCACGGTGATGACATTTTTACTTTTGACCAAAGCATCCCGCAGGGTTAATTCCTGATTTGAGAAAAAATCTCCGTAATTATTCGGTGAATAAGTATCCTGATTAAAGTTAAAAACCTTTTTCTCGTCTTTAAAAACTGTGGCGGGCGTTATTATCCGTGAGTTTGTTTCATACGCCGTATTTATTGCCGTGGCATAAACAAAAGGTTTAAAAACCGAACCGGGCTGACGCATTGCATCCGTTGCCCGGTTAAATTGATTTTCGAGATAATTTTTGCCGCCGACCATGGCGACAATTTCGCCCGTCTTCGGTCTTATTGCCACGAGTGCCGCATTCAGATTGCCCCGTTTATCTTTTTTAAAATACTTTTCCAGACGTGCAATTTGTTTATTAACGGTTTTATAAGCAATATCCTGTAAATCGGGATCAATCGTCGTATAAACCCGCAGATGCTGAATGGCTTCCGGGTCGTTGACGAGTTTCGGTAATTGCTCCAACGCATACTGAGAAAAATACGGCATTCCCTGCATATCTTTTTTGCTTGTAATTCTATTTAAAACGAGTTCGCTTTCCTTTGCTTCTTTCGCCTGTTTATAATTGATCGCTTTCGCTTCAAGCATCGAATCGAGAACCTGATTTCGTCTTTGTTTAACTTTTTCGGGACGTTTATAAGGATTATAGCGATTCGGACTTCTGATAATTCCGGCGATAAAAGCCGATTCGGACATAGTTAAAGCGGAAACATCTTTGCCGAAATAAATATTTGCCGCTTCGCCGACTCCGTAAATCGAAACGCCTTGATTTTGTCCGAGATAAATCTGATTTGCATAAAGTGTAAAAATTTGTTCTTTGCTCAGACGAGTTTCCAAAATCAGCGACATATACGCTTCTTTTGCCTTGCGTTCATAACTTTTTTCAGGCGAGAGCAGAAGATTTTTGACAAGCTGCTGTGTGATCGAAGAACCGCCCTGTTGTTCTAACGCCGTTCCTTCATTTTCCCCGTCATAACGCCGCCACAAAGCCCTGGCGATCCCGCGAAAATTTACGCCGTAATGTTCAAAAAACGCACGGTCTTCCGTGACGGTGATGGCTTTAACAAGATGCGGCGGCAGATCGTTGAAGGTTACAACCTTCCTGCTTCCATCGCCTTCAGCTGCGAGCGAACTCAATAATTCCGGCTCAAGCGGAGTTTGTTTTAATTCTTTTTCAGATTCTTTATCAATTATTTTGCTAACCGCTTTTCCGTCTTTGTTGAATTCGACGGTTATAGTCCGGTAATTTCGTTTACCGTCAATAATCGCCGTATTTCCCGGCTTGATCTCGATTGAATTTTTAAGTATTTCAAACCGACCACGGGATAAATCAGCTTTTCGTTCTTTTTTGACATAATTGGCTGATCTTAAATATTCGACCAATTCATCCTTTGAAATTTTCTCACCTTTTTTCAAGGTTTTCGGTGCAGAATAAATTCCGGCAGACTGCGTAAAAACCTCTCCACTCAAAAGCAAATCTATTCTGGGAGAAAACTCAAACCAAAAATACGTCGCCGTCAGAAAAGCCCCTAACAGCAAAAGCGAAAAAATCCCGAAGGTCAAAGGATTAAAAATAAGCCTCAGGATACGGCGGAAAAGCGTTGGCGGAGGCTGCTTAAATGATTTTACAGGTCTAACGCTACGCCGCAAATTTGAAGGCTTTTTGCCATTCGTATATTTTCTTTTTGTTTTTACAATTTGAGCCATCTGGTAACTTTAGAGTAGATTTGGAAGAGGAAAGTTATAATTTACTGCTGCCCGGTTTTTCGCATTTGGTAAACGCTCTTTAAATTCTATAAGTTTTATACTACTTATGTCTAGTAAAATATTTATTCAATGTAAAACGGAAAATGTTTTCTGATGCTTCAACTCCAACTTGAAATTATATTTCTTTTCTTCATTTTCCATTTTCCATTTTCCGTTTTACATTAAATAACATTTTCCATTTTAATATCTTTTTATGAAAATTCTTGTTACGGGCGGCAGCGGCTTTTTAGGCACACACATCCGCAGATTTTTTAATGCGGACGATTTTTCCCGTCGGTCAAATCTTGATTTGCTTAAACTTCAAGACGTTCAGCGGGCGGAAGATTACGATGTTGTCATACATCTCGCCGCCGAGCTTGATAAATCTCCCGAATCGTCGGAAGAAGTTTTCTTAAATAATGTTGAAGGCACAATAAATTTACTGCGAAACATAAAAGAAAATGCAGTTTTTATATTCGCTTCGACCAAAGATGTTTACGGCAGATTTGCCGATAATTTCGCCGAAGTTCCCGAAACCTGTTCGACAATTTATTCGGGACAGACTGTTCTCGAATGGTCAAAACTCATCGCCGAAAAATATGTTGCATTTTACGCAAATAAAAACAATTTTCGCTCCTGCATTTTCAGACTTTCGACAATTTACGCTCCGAAAAGCGATGCAAATACCCCCAATTTCGTAACTCATTATGCCGAAGCGATCAGCAACGGCGAAGCGATCAGACTTCCCGCAGACGGCAAACCGAAACGCGATCTTCTGCACGTTGAAGACTTTGCCGAAGCGTGCAGAAGTTTTATTGATTCAATTATCCGCCACGGACTTTATAATCTTGGCGGCGGACGAAATAACGCTTTGACCCTAAAAGAATTGGTTGAAAAAATGGAAGAAGTTTACGGACTGCAAGCCGTAATTGACGAAGAAAATCCCCTTTCGAAACCCGTTCCGATGAATTATGTTTCGGATCTAAATTTAATAATGCAGGAACTCGACTGGAAACCGAAAATAAGTATTGAGGAAGGCTTAAAAACACTTTTTTAGTCGGCAGATGGGAGTAGCAGTAGGCAGTTTTTGCTTTTCTTCCAACTGCTGATTGCCAACTCTTTTGCTGACTCTGCTGACTGATGAAAATAGTTGTGCGTGGAACAAATTGGATCGGCGATGCGGTGATGACGATTCCCGCTTTGCGTGAACTTCGGCGGATTTTTCCCGATGCACAAATTTCTCTGCATACGCGAAGTTGGGCAAAAGGTATTTTTCAGGATGCAGAATTTATTGATGAAATTTTGCCTTTTGAAAAAGAACAAAACTCGATGCAAACGGTTAGAAAACAAGCAGAAATCTGGCGTGCGAAAAATTTTGATTTGGCTGTTTTATTTACAAATTCATTTCAAACCGCACTTCTTGCGAAATTAGGTAAAGCAAAAAAACGCTTCGGTTATAAAAATGAAGGTCGTGCATTTTTGCTGACAAATTCGTTTGAAAAACCCGTCTGGAAAAATGAAAAACACGAGGTTTTTTATTATTTAAATTTAATTGCGGAAGTTGAAAATGCTTATTTTGGAACAAAAACCGTTTTGGAAAAAGAAGTTAATACTTTCTTAAAAGTTTCAAACGAAAGAAAATCAAACGCCCGAAAGGTTTTCGAAGAAAATGGAGTTGATCTGACAAAAAAGACAATCGCACTCGGAGTCGGCTCGACAAATTCGCGGGCAAAGCGTTGGGGAACGGAAAATTATGCGGAATTAAACGATAAACTGCAAAGTGAACTGAACGCCAATGTGATTCTTATTGGTTCGGAAGATGAATTGGACATTTCACGCGAAGTTTTTGAAAAATCAAAAAGTAAACCGATAATTTTAACCGGAGAAACTTCCCTTTCCGAAGCGGTGGCGATTTTAGCTGAAGTTAATTTACTCATTTCAAATGATATGGGTTTGGCTCACGTTTCTTCCGCCGTCGGAACAAAAACCCTGACGATTTTCGGTCCGACAAATCCGCTGACGACGAAACCCCGGAATTCGGAAATTATTCGCCGCAAAGATGTCGAATGTTCGCCGTGTATGCTGCGGGATTGTCCGATTGACCATCGTTGTATGAAATGGATTTTGCCTGAAGAAGTTTTTGCTAAGGCAACGGTTATTTTAGATTTAAATTAAATTTATTCTTTATTTTCTTTTATGATAAAATTTCGGAAGATAATTAAGCCGATTGAGAATATTGAATTTATCGCCAGACGTTTTTCAATCAGAGAATTAGATTCACTTCGGAAAAAATTGGCGAAAATTAAAAGGCACGGCTTTTGTAGAACTTTTGACGGGTGAAACACGATTTGCCGAATTGCATTGGTATGAATGCCACGGAATCGGCAAGAAGAAGATGAAAATCAAGAGATTATTAGATTAAGTTATGAATATAATTGGGTTTGCATTATGTTTGGAAAACGATGAAGATGATTCTTTTGTTCTCAATAAACTGTATCCGATCATCGAACCGTTGGAGAATGATCCTCATAAATATTTAAGAATTGTTGATGAAAGCGGCGAGGATTATCTATATCCTGAAATGTATTTTGAAGTTGTAAAACTCAAAGATTCTGCTCAAGAAAAACTCATCGGATATTTTCAATCCAATGCGGTTGAAGGATTTGGAAAAATCTGAATGAAACAAAAAGCCGTATTTTTAGACCGCGACGGAACTATTATTGAAGAAGTAAATTTTCTCGCAACCGTCGAAGAAACCGAACTTTTTCCTTTTACAATCGAAGCCTTAAATCTATTTCGTGATGCGGGGTTTTTATTATTTATTACCACCAATCAATCCGGCATTGCACGCGGATATTTTGACGCCAGTGCCGTTAATGCAATTCACGCGAAAATTCAGAACGAACTCAAAGCCAATAGTTTACGAATTGAATCGTTTCATTTTTGTCCGCATTTTCCCGACGCGGGCTGCAAATGCCGCAAACCGAATACGGGAATGATCGAGCAGGCGTTAGAAAATTTCGAAATAGATTTGAGTAAAAGCTGGATGATCGGCGATAAAATTCTGGACATCGAAATGGGATTCAACGCCGGAACAAATACTGCTTTGGTTAAAACGGGTTACGGCGAAAATCATCAAAACGAATTACAAAGAAAACCCGATATTATTGCTGAAAATTTACTGGAAGCGGCAAGGTTCGTCATACGTCATACGTAATTCGTTATTCGCTTTTTTAAGAAGTAAATTAAAATTCGTTATTTTCGGACTACCCCGCAGCAAGCTGACGGGGCATTCGCCCGAAAATTAGTCGGTCAAAGCACCGACTACCACGAATTTTCTAAGAACAAAGAACTGTCGCCCTTT
>JALZKH010000017.1 GCA_030859345.1 Acidobacteriota bacterium
AAATCATTTTGCGTTGAAAACAAAATTATATATCAACGCCCTACAATCAGCCGCAGAAACCTTACGGGAAATGAATCCGATTCAATTCTCCGCGTAAGGTGAGTTAGATACTTAACTAATCTCTATACACTATTACATCATTCAACTTAACAAACGCACAAACCAATAAAAATAACCCGTAACAGTTTTAATTATTACGGGCTAAATAGTTAATTATATTATAGTTATCGTTATTACTTAAGAATCAGTAGACACTCTAAGATCATTCAACGACATTTTGAATAACCGCAATCTCTGCAAAAATCACAACCTGAAGCGTGTTCAAGCTGCCCTTTGCATTCGGGACAACTGCCGATCAAACTCGACATTTTCGGTTCGTTTTCCGTAAGATTTGAAGTATCTTCCAACATAGATTTTTGTATTTGTCTTTCCGAAGTATGAGTGCCTTTTAAGCGTCTGTCGGTTAAAAGAAGAGTTTCGGCAATCGCTTGTTCGGGCGATGTCAGAAGTCTTTCATTAAACCAAACGGCGTGTGTTCCCGTTACTTTATTCAGACTTCTGGAAACTTCCCGAACGTCAAAACCGCCGCGAAGCATACGTGATGCGAGTAGTCCGACACCTTCGGAAACAGGTCCAGTTGCAAAAACTTCCAAAACATTTTCGCCGTCATGGTTGACCGTCACATAAAGATTCACGCCGTCAAACGGAATTCGCCAAGTCGAGCCTTGCAACTCACGCGGGCGTGTAATTCTCTGTTGTTCATCTGATTCGGTGTTCTGGACAACATATTCGCCGCTTTGACCGACTGTATCAGCAGAACTTCCGTTTTCTTCGGTTTGCTTCTCGTCTTTTTTCATCGAAGTCAAAACCTGACCTTCACGGCTGCCGTCACGGTAATAACTGACCGCTTTACAACCCAAATCTTTCGCCATTCGATACAATTTATCAACCGATTCAACCGTGTCGTCGTTTGCACCGTTACAGGTTTTCGAGATCGAATTATCAACGTGTTTTTGAGCCGCCGCTAAGACCTGAACGTGCTGATGCGAAGTAATATCCATCGCTGAAATAAAATACGAAGGCAGTTTATCTTCATTTGCAACGACAAATTCTGCCGCTTTCTTTATCGAATCCGCATCGGATTGGTCAACCTTAACGCCGAGTGCTTCCGCCGCCGCCGTGTTGACATAGAATCTTTCGCCGAGTGTATCTCTGCGGACATAAGCCCAGGAAAAATTCGGCTCGATTCCCGAAGAAGTTTCCGCGACAAGCGAAATCGTTCCCGTCGGAGCAATTGTTGTAACTTCGTAGTTTCTCGGAGTTAAAGGAACATCACGCGGAATTCCGATTTCTTCATAAAGAAATTTTGCATAATCATCGCGGTTTCCTTCAAGTTCGGAGAAAGTGCCTTTTTCCGCACCGAGTTCGAGCGACGCTTTCCAAGCCTCACGCCGGACAAATCCCATAACTTTTTCCATCAATTCAATCGAATCTTCTTCGCCGTATGTAACTTTGAGATTTAAGCAAAGGTCTGCAAATCCCATAATTCCGAGTCCGACAGGACGGGTGCGTTTAACTACATCATCAATTTCGGGAAGCGGAAAATAACCTGCGTCAACAACATTATCAAGGAATCTTGTGCAAAGATGCGTAACGTGAGCAAGTTTTTCCCAATTGATACATTCTTCATCATTCGTGCCGTTGCCGACCTTTTGATAAAACTTCGCTAAATCAATCGAACCTAAGTTGCACGAATTATTGAAGTGGAGCATTTGCTCACCGCAATTTTTGCTGTTAATATAAGAAAACAAAGGCTTTCCGGTATTCGTGGTTGATTCAAAACCACCTACGAAAAAGTTGTGAAACTCATCAACCGTTCCATTGTAAACCGTTTCTTCACCGTCGAATTCAACCGAAATAACTTTGTGATTTGTCATTGCGGCGGCTTCTTTTAAATCTTCGTATGTGCGAAACGGGCTTGTTTCTCTGGAAATTTCAAAACTGATGTCTTTTTCGCGGCAAGCCTTTTGCCAGTCCTTCTTAAAAATTTTGCCTTCCGCTTTGCATTGCAGATAAACTTCGACCTGTTGTTTGCGGATTTCGTCCTTTCTTTTTTCGTGTCCCGCCTTTGAAGCGGCAAGTCTGTTTTCTTCCCAATTCGGAACTGTGTTGCGGTAATTATTCAAAGCACAAACAGGCGAACAAACAGATCGCTCGCGGAAAAATGGCTGAACCGCAAAATTAACACCGCAGGTTTCGCAGTTTTTATTGATGTGAACACAACCGTTGATAAAGTCGCAGTCGTATCCTTCCGCTGTTAGTTCCAAATAAAGCTGAACAGAACGCGGGTCTTTGTCGGAGTGTTCCAAGCCGAGTTCGGCACACGCCCATTTTGCAAAACCGAGCAAACCGCCGAGATGATCGTTTCGCCACTTGGAAAATTGCGTCGGCATTCCTCTTTTACGGGCAAATTTTGCCCATTCCGTTGCCGAGAATCTACGACCTAATTTTTCGGTCAATTCTAAAGCGGCAACTCGTAATTCTTCATTAGTAAATCCGCTGTATCTGCCGTTTTTCTTGCCGCTTACTGCTTTCGACATATTTCGGCTGTATTTTGCCCATTTTTCTTCGCTCCATTCGGTTTTACCACGAACCATCGGATTATTTTCACCCTTCATCAAATCTCCGTGCAGGCAGTTGTGGTCTTCGGAAGACATAATTTGCAGGTTTTCGGGACGAGTATTCTGAGCGTTAAAATCCTTGTGATGAACTACATATCCTTTCGGAATACGTTTTACATTTTGATGAAACTCAGCGATATAGCGGTGTTCGGTTCTATCGGTAGTTCGCCCGCTATTGTTTATCCAAATATAATCTTGAACATTTTCACTATTTGTAGAAATCTTTTCGTCAAGTGAGGCGTGAAACCGCGTCATAAGGTGCAAGCTGTCGCCCTTTTGCAATTCATCTACCCGTTTGTAGCCGCCGTTTCTAATCAAAAATTTATGATTGGCAGTTGCTCTGACGGTTGAGCCGTCGTCCAAAGTAACTTTGTAAACTTTCTTTTTATATCCCGTAATTCTCGGATTACGCATCGTACGAATTACGATTTTGCCGCTTTCATCTAAAGTATAAACGGGAACATCCTTGCCATCTTCGGCTAATTGTTTGATTGGAATATTACCGCGTCCGTCAGCCACCGCCACTAAAGTTTCGCCCGTTACACAAGGATTACAAGCGTGAATCGGTCCCATCGAATTTATCATATGGTTATGACGATTTACTTCGTCAATGAATATGATTCCGGGTTCGGCGTATTTGTGTGCCGAAGCGATGATTCGATTCCAGATGTCGGGAGCGTAAACCATTCCGTCTTTCGGCGGTTGTTCAATTGTGTAGTCGGAAAGATCGGCGTTTTCAAAGGCTTTTTTGTCGGCAAATGTTGCCGTTGTGCCATCTTCGCAGCGATAAACTACATAATCATTTCGAGTAGCTGCATCGAAAACTTTTTGATCCCAGGGCTTTTCTTGGAATTCGGTTTGAAACCATTCTTTGTTATCAACCGCTGCCATAAAATCATCGGTAACGGTAACGGAAATATTGAAATTTGTTAATGAATCCTGGTCATTTTTAGCGTGAATAAATCTTAAAATGTCGGGATGTTTAACGCTCAAAATTCCCATATTCGCTCCACGCCTGACGCCGCCTTGTTTGACGACTTCGGTTGTGCCGTTGACGATATTCATAAACGATACGGGACCCGAAGCGACTCCGCGTGTCGAATTTACCATCGAACCGTGCGGACGCAAGAATTCATAGGTCATTCCCGTTCCGCCGCCGGTTTGGTGGATGATCGCCACGTTTTGAGCGTGTTCCATAATTCCGTTGATCGAATCGGGAACATTGAGAACAAAACAAGCCGCTAATTGACCTTTCGGTTTGCCTGAATTTACAAGGCAAGGTGTGTTCGGCACAAACTCACGATTAAGCATTATGTCGAGCATCGCGTTATAGAAAAAATCACGCATTGCGGAATCGGTTTCGGCTTTGGAAATGTGACCGACCACACGACGCACGATGTCATCCCATTTTTCCATGGGATTTCCGTTTTCATCCTTCAAAGAATAGCGTTTGCTGATAACTTTTTCAGCATTTACGCCAACGGTTACAGCTTCTCTTTTGACGGAAGTTCCCGTTCCGTTTCCATTACTTTTTCCATTTTTGGCGACAACACCGCCTGATACGACAGGCTCAAAGACTGCACTCATTTATTTATCTCCCCGACTTTAATTTAAAGACATTTATGCCTAGAATTTTTATTTTAAATTTATGTTTTGCAATTAACTATTGCGAAGTTTTTTGAAGGTAAAATTTAATAACTTTCTTGAAAACCAAAGAAAGTTTTTATCTCAAGTGAATGGAAATATACTTCAAAAAAAAAAGTGTGTCAACTAAAAAAAAGCACAATATATTGTGCCTGCTAAAATCTAAACATCTAAATAGTCCGTAAGTTAAAGTAAATTCTTAACTTGCATCATCTAAAGTTTTTTTAACATTCGGGAAAATAAATTTTCATTTTTATCAAATTTGACTTTTTACAAGCAGTTTGCGTAACTAAAAATATGGATAAATTGATACACGGAATCGCCGCGGATGGAACGATTCGACTGATGGCGGCAATTACCACCGAAACAGTTGAAGAAGCCATCCGCCGTCACAAAACCACGCCAACTGCATCCGCCGCTCTGGGGCGAACTTTAACAGGAACTTTATTGCTCGGTTCGAGCTTAAAAGATTATGATCGTCTGACCGTAAAGATCGAAGCAAAGGGCGACATCGGCGGAATTGTTGCCGAAGCCACGCCGGATGGTAAAGTTCGCGGCTATGTCCGCAATCCAATTGCGGTAAGTCCAATTAAAAACAATGGAAAATTAGATGTCAGCGGAATTGTCGGCGAAGGAATGTTTTATGTCATCCGCGAATCGGGTTTTGATGTCGGACTTTACAAAGAACCGTATATTGGTTCCGTGCCAATTATTTCAGGTGAGATCGCCGAAGATTTTGCGTATTATTTATTAAAATCCGAACAAATTCCTTCGGCGGTTCTGCTCGGGGTTTTGCTGAAAAACGAATCACCTTTTGTAACCGCTTCGGGCGGCGTAATGATTCAAATGATGCCGGGAGCAAACGAACACATCATCACAATAATCGAAGACAACATCAAACACGCTCCTCATCTTACCTCTGTCATTAAAGAAGGTGCGACTCCGAAAGACTTACTAAAAATGGCTTTGGGCGAAATTCCGTTTGAAGTGTTTGAAGAGAAGGACGTTTCTTTCAAATGCAATTGCTCGATGGAAAAAGCTGTTTCGATAATTTCTTCGCTTGGCAAAAATGAGGTTGAAGATATGCTCGAAAAAGATAGAAAGGCGGTAATGGATTGCGGTTTTTGTAATGAAAAATATGAATTGAGCGAGGATGATCTGCGAGAAATAATTTTAAACTCGACGGTATAGCAGAATGTAAAATTATGCGGCTAGATCAACTTCGACATCTATATTTGAAACTTTCCTTGATTTCAATCTTTTTATTGCAAGTTTTTTTGTCAATTCAGGTTCTAAATCTCGCAAACCTTTCGAAACAAAGAACTTAATAATTGATTTAACCGATAAATCCCGTGTCTTAGCAACTTCTTCCAGAAGTTCCAGTGTATCTTTTGAAATATTCAAACTTAATTCAACCGATTCGCTTTCACGAAACTTAATTTTGTGTCCTTCCGGTATTATCATTATTTTACTTTCTTCTTTCATAATATTTTTCCTCTTCTTTTGTTGCAGGGCGTGCCGAAATTATTCTGATTCTTTCATCTCGTTCAACAAAAACAGTATAAAGAAGATTTAGGCGAAAACTAAATCCGACAACAAACTCTCGAAGTTCTTCTTTAACCGAAGCATCTCCAAATTGATTTTCCGGGTCAAAAAAAACTTCAGAAGCTTCTTAAAATTTTACACTATGCTTTCTCAAATTCACAGCATATTTTTATTCATCCCACTCAAATTCAATATCCTGCAATTGAAATATAACGTCCATAAATAAATTTAATGTTCAGCATCAGCTTCGATTTCAATCAGCATTTTCGGGTCAATCAATTTTGCAACTTCAACCATTGTCGTCGCAGGCATTATTTCACTAAAAAATTCACCGTGAGCTTTGCCGTATTCTTCCCAACGCGAAATATCGGTTACAAACATTCTCGTTCGCACGACGTTTTCAAGCGTTGCGTCTAAAGCGTTTAAGGCTTTTTCGATATTTTTGATGATTTGAATTGTCTGGGCATAAGCATCATTTTCGCCGACGATATTTCCGTTTTCATCCGTGGCGGTCGTGCCTGTTACATAAATTCTGTTTCCCACTTTCATCGCACGCGAATAACCGACAACCTTTTCCCATTTTTGTCCCGAAGAGTATTTCTGCCTTTTTCTCATTTTGAAATAGTTTATCGTGAGTTTGATAAATTTGAAGCCGGACGAGGCGGAGGTGAAGTGCTTATATTTGAATTTATGTTTGAATTTGTGTTCTGCCGGATTGCTCCCGAACCTCGGAAAAGCGGTGTGAAAATCCAGTTTGAATGTTTCTCGATGCCGTAATAGGCAATCACGGAATTGTTGCGGCTTTGGCTGGCAACTCCGATAAATGGCGTATTTGATGTTGAAACTTCAAAATTATCGTTATTGGAAATGTCGGAAACGTCCGTAATATCGGTTGTGTCGGAGTTGATCGCATTAATAATTGCGGCGGCGAAGCGGTTAAATGTATTGCTCGGATTCGGCGGCAGAACACCGTTATTGTAAGCTCGGACTTTTTTACCGAAGTCAATTAATTCATCGCTGTCGGGTTTTATTAAACGCCATTTTCCATCTTCGCTGAGAGGATCAACCGCCGCCGAAGGTCTCAAGATTTGACGTTTTTTCGTGCCTTGCGGCAGACCTTCGAGCAGTTCATCAATCGAATCGGGAAGTTTTGTGCCGCGATTAAATTCGACATATTGGCGAATCGCTTCGGCAATTTCTTCACCGCGGCGAATGGATTCGAGTTCCTTTTCTCTCTGCACACCCTGCTGTATGCTCGGTGCGACGGCTAAAAGAGCGACGGCAGCAAGCGTCATAATCGCCATAATTGCGATCAGGGACATTCCATCTTCCTTGTTTGTATATTTGCTCTTTTTAGCCATTTTTGAAAGTAATTTGAACCCGATTACTCTTGGTTATCAGCACCGGAATCGTCCGGTTCGGGTGGTGGTTCGGAATCATTATCGGGAATATTCGGATAAGACACACTGCCCGGTTTCGTTCGTTCAAGTTTTAATTTATAACGAAATCCGAGTTGTGTATCAATAAGTTCGACCTCCTCAACAGAAATACTCATTACACGAAAACGTCCCGCAACTATGTCATTCAGACGGGCTTCAGTCGGATCCTGTTTGCCCGTTTCCTGAAAAAACGCCGTATCATTATTATTATGACGACGGGCAATCAAACCGATATATGTTAATTGCGGTTTCGGAGGTGCTTGAATATTAAAAAACCCTTCGTTTGAATAAAGTTTGCCGTCGGGAGTTGCGACTAAAATTCTTGCCTGACCGGCATTGGAGATATAGCTTGCCGGAACAATTGCATACAAACTCTGCGGACTGACGTAAGTTGTCGGCAGAGGGATTGCATTAAAAAAGATTTGCGATTCGGGCGTAAATTTTTCGCCTCTTACGTCAAGCCGAAAAGACTTGTTTGTTCCGGCATAGACGCTCTGCGGATTTACATAACTCAGGAGCAGAGGCGGAACGGGAGTCGGAGTCGGAGTTGGAAATGGTGTCGTCGGAGTCGGAGTTTTTTCACCCGGAACAAAAGGCGGAACGGGAGTCGGCAGCGGCGGCTCGTAAAATGCGAAAATATTTCTTCCCGGCGGCGGAGCATAAAATGAATCTGGATTATAAACTATCGGAAAAGTCAGGTATTCCGACAGGATTTCATCCTGAGTCGGAAAATTCGGATCGGGATTTAACTGACCTGAAACCGTTGCCGTTGGACTCGGTGAAGCCGTAACAGTAATCGTAGTTGTGCCTTTTCTACTGCCTAAAAACATACCGCCGAAAGTATATGTAAGTGCAATCACAGCCATCACGCCAAGCACCATCGCTGCGATTATTTTGTTTCTTTCGGTCGGAGTTTTTCCCGCAAAAATGTTCATCTTCTATAACTTCGCTGAAACCTAATTATTCGGAATTTCCACTTTAATTTTTGGCTGCTCCGTAATTACGATACTTTCATCACGCACCGGACGGCGAAAATATGCCGCCATTTCCAATCTTAAACTCACGGTTTGTCCGCGTGTTCTGCCGCGATTTTCATTTTTTCTGACAACACTTGTCGTCGTCGTGGCAGGAGCATTCGGATTATTCGGATTTTGCTGGACGGTTGTAATTGTCGTTGCCGTTGGTTTGGAATCTTCCTCATTTTCCGCCGGTTCGAGTTCAACCGTATTAATAAGGATAAACTGATCGCTGGTTTCAATTTCCCTTATAAATCCGCGTAAATTCTGATACGAACCTTCGACCGTAACCGTTACAAAAACTCCCGGAAAGATACTTTTTAATTTTGCTCTGCCGCCCGTTTCATCATCACCTCCGCGTTGTCTTTCGGCTTCGGAAACTTCGAGCGGGCGATAATCGGGACCTGAAGTATTGGTCAAACGATAGGCGGTAATTAATGCGTTTAATCTTTGATAAAGTGCCGTTCTGCCGGTAATGTCGGCAGGCAGAAACCGTGTTTCAAAGTCGTCAACGCTCGTCATAAGTTTGGCAACCTGTGTTTCCGTATTGGTAAAATCCTTATATTTAATCTTCGCCGTAATCAATTCCTGTTCAAGCGTATCGCGTTTTGCTCTGTTTTGATCGAGTATTTTTTTCTCCGGCAAAACAAAAAATAAATAAAGGACGAGCACCGAAATAATTGCTAAAGTTGCCAGACCGACCGTGGCAATTTCCGTTCTGCCCCACATTCCCGCATAGACTTTTCGCGGACGGTTGCGGGGAACAATATCAATCGGTTTTTGTTTGTCAATGACAATTGTTTCATCTTCGGTTAAAAGAACCGTGCGGTCTGCTTCTTCAATCACGACCGTAGATTCTTTCACATCTGTGTAATCATCATTACGAACAATTTCAGTTTCGTTTTTTACAGTTTCGTCGTCTGGGTTTTGGAGGTTTTTATCTTCCATTTATTTCCGCACCTCCATCCGTTGGATTTAGAGCAACATCGGAAGCCGTTGTGGTCGAATATCCGTAACGTGGTGTGTAAGTTAGTTTTAAGGTAAATTCCGAATATGTAAAACGCTCGTCTTTCTGCAAATCCTGTCCGCGTAGTTCGGCTCTGAAAACACCGGATTCATTCATTCTCTGAATCATTTGCAGGATGTTTTGATAATTTCCGCTCAACACCGCAAAATCTAATTCCGCCTTGATTCTGTCGCCTTCCTTGTAAACATTCTCAACATTTATCCGCGAAGCACTAACTCCCGCCGGCATAACCGATTCCAAATCCGCAAACAGACGCGACCAGCCGAAACTTTTTGCAGCGACGAGTTTATGCCCGGCAATTAAAAGTTGCTTTTGAGCGGGACTTAAACTTTGCTGAACCAATGTCCCTTTATTTTTTAATTCCTTTAAATCTTCCTGTATTTGCTCGATGTCATTTTTAACAAGTTCATTACGCGAGCGAATTTCACGCCACTGGGCAAAACTCAGGACAGTTCCCGCCAAAGCAAATGCCAACAGCAAAAGGGCAATCAAAAACGGCAAAGTTCGATTGCGAAAAGGATGACTTGATAGATTGAGTTTAGTAATCACTGTTTAATTGAGAGTCCGAAAATACAATTTGGGTTGCAAAACCGCTCTTTAATATCCAAAAATTTATTCTTAAATCATCCAAAATTTTAACACAAGTTAAGAATAACGGATAATGGAAAACGGGAAATGGAAAATGGAAAATAAAAGAGGGGAAAATTTACTTGCTACATTATTTATCTTCATTTATCTTTTCTTCTCATTTTCCATTTTCCGTTTTCCATTATCCATTTATTCCCAGCCTTTTGCTTTCACGTGGAAATACAAATTTTGTTGCAAAAAATTTTAGGCGAAGCGGACGGGAAGTGGTTTTTTAATTTCTTCTTCGGTCAAATCTCTGTAAGCACAAACTCTGTTTCTGCCTAATTGCTTTGCTTTGTAAAGTGCGGAATCCGCCATTTCAACGAGTTCAATCGGATCGGTTGAATCAATCGGAAATGAGGCAACACCGATGCTGAGCGTAAGTTTATGTATATCTGCGGGTTTTCCTTGTTTAATTATCGTAAAGTCATTTTCCTCGATTATCGAACGGATTCGCTCAGCGGCAACCAACCCTTGAGCCAACTCCGCATCAAGCAGAAACGCGGCAAATTCTTCTCCGCCGAATCGTGCGGCAACATCGCCTACCCGCAGAGTTTGCGTTATGCAATTTCCGACTTCTTCCAGGTTTTTACTGCCTGTTAAATGTCCGTATGTATCATTTACAGTTTTGAAAAAATCCATATCCATCATAAAAACACAAAACGGGCGATTTTCCGTCGAAGCCTGTGTTGTTTCACGCCGTAGTTCAGAAAAAAATGAACGGCTTGAAAGCAGTCCGGTTAAATCGTCGTGAGCTAAAAGTCTTCTGATCTGCTGCTGATATTCGCGGTCAATTTCATCCAACAATTCAAACCGCAATATCTGTCCGCCGATAGTAATCTTATCACCGTCCTGCAAAATTTCGCGGGTGATTTTCTGACCATTCAGATAAGTTCCCGTTCTTGAATTCAAATCGGTGAGCAGATAATCGGGTGTAGATTTTTTCGGATTTTGGCGTGTCGAGATTCGTGCGTGCCGGCGGGAAACTTTTGTGTTATTAAGCCTGATTTCCGCTTCCAAAATACGCCCCAAAATTATATCCTCGCGTTCAAGCGGAATCTGAACGGCGAGTAAATCACCATTTAAGAAAACCAATGCGGGACGCAAATCACGTTCTGGGCGTTTCGTTTTTGCCATATTTATTTGAATAATTTCTTGGAACAATCGAATTTGTTAGTTGAGATCAGGTCAGATGTGCGGAGAACCTTTTAACAGCATAACGTATTTTTATAAGTTTTTGCCAGAACTTTTTTTAATTGCTTTGATTAAAAATTATCGGCATTTGATAATCCGTCCAAGATAATTCATATTTTCAACTAAGAAAAGATGCGTATTTTAATCGTAAAACTAAGCAGTATCGGCGATGTCATCCACACTTTGCCGACTCTTGCCGCCATCAAAAAATCTCTGCCCGATGCTGAAATTTCGTGGGTAGTCGAAAATCGTTCAGCGGAAATTCTGCGAAATAATCCTCTTTTAGACGAACTTATCGAAATAGATACAAAAGCCTTACGCAGCAAAAATCTATTCGGCGGCAAATTAAAATCGGCTCAAAAACAATTCAAAAATTTACGTGAAAATAAGTTTGATCTGACGATAGATTTTCAGGGACTTTTAAAATCCGCTTCAATGGCGAAAATTTCAAAAGCCAAAAAACGCTATGGTTTTTCCAAACAAAATTTACGCGAACCCGCCAGCCGTATTTTTCTCTCGAAAACAATTGATGTCGAACTGAAGCAGAATATAATTTATAAAAATTTGCAATTAGCCGAAAAATCTTTGCAGCACTTTTTAAATGATAAAAATTTCAAATTAGACAAAGAAAACCCCGAATTTTCAATCGCAACCGATGAAACTCACAAACAAGAAGCCGAAAAAATAATCGAACAAACAGGCGAAAATTTTGCAATCTTAAATCCCGCCGGCGGTTGGGTAACAAAACTCTGGCACACAGAGAAATACGGTGAATTAGCAGATAAACTTTGGAACGATTTGCAAATGGTTTCCGTAATTTCAACCGCACCGAATGAAATTGATTTGGCAAAAAAAGTTCTGGAAAACAGTAAATCGGGCAAAACGATTTCGGCACAACCAACTTTAAAAGGTTTCTACGAACTCGCCAAACAAACAAAAATCTACATCGGCGGCGACACCGCACCGACATTTTTGGCAGTTGCCGGAAAATGCCCCGTCGTCGGAATCTTCGGACCAACCGAATGGTGGCGAAACGGCAGTATTAACCCGGATGATATTTGCGTGGAAAGAAATGACATTAATTGTAGAATTGATTGCCATCGCCGAACTTGCGACAAATGGATTTGTATGGACATTTCGGTTGAAACGGTTTTTGATGCGATTGTAAAAAGATTAAAATAGAAAATAACCACGAAATGCACGAAAATCCCACGAAAAATTACGAAAAGAAAAATAGAATTCTTCATTTCGTATCTTTTTGTAAATTCTTTTTTCGTAATTTTCATAGTTAAAAATATGCAAACCTTAACAATTCCAAAAACTGAAGGTATCAAATATGCGGGTTCAAAATTAAAACTTTTACCGTATATTTTGCAGCTTGCGGCGAAAACGAATGCAAAAACGGTTTTTGATGGTTTTGCCGGAACGACCAGAGTTTCGCAAGCGTTTGCTCAAACAGGTTACAAAGTTGTTTCAAACGATGTTGCTATCTGGTCAAAAACTTTTGGAAATTGTTATTTGAAAAATAAGCAAAGCGTTAAATTTTATAAAGAAATAATTGAACATTTAAATAATTTACCGAGCAAAAATGGTTGGTTCACGGAACATTACGGCGGTTTGCCCGAAGATAAATTATCAACAAAACTGGACGGTTTGAAGAAACCTTTTCAGATTCACAACACGCAGAAACTCGATGCGATTCGGGATGAAATTGATAATTTGAATTTGAATGAAACGGAAAAATGCGTTTTACTTACGAGTTTGATTCTGGCGTTGGACAAAGTTGACAGCACGCTTGGACATCACGCTTCGTATTTAAATGAATGGTCGCCGCGTTCATATAAAACTTTGGAATTAAAGCTGCCGCGTCTTTTTGAAGTAGAAAAGGAACACGAAGTTTTCCAAAATGATATTTTTAAAACGATTGAAAATGTCGAAACCGATCTCGCATATTTCGATCCGCCGTATGGCTCGAACAACGAAAAAATGCCGCCGTCAAGAGTTCGTTATGCGGCATATTATCATTTATGGACAAGTATAATTTTAAACGATAAACCGGAAACATTCGGCAAAGCGAAACGTCGGACGGACACTTCGGACACAAAAGCAGGTTCGGTTTTTGAAGAATTTCGGCAAAATGAAAACGGTAAATTTATTGCAACACTAGCGATTGAAAATTTGCTTGCTAAAACAAATGCAAAGCATATAATTTTGTCATACAGTTCGGGCGGACGTGCGACGGCGGCAAACTTGTTTGAGATTTTGGAAAATGCAGGTCGCATAGTTGATTTTGTGAAAGTTGATTACAAACAAAATGTAATGGCTTCGATGCGTTGGACAAATGATTGGATACGCGAAGCCGAGAAGAAAAATCAAGAGTTCTTGTTTTTAATTGAGAAAAATTGAGTTCTAAAAACAAAAAATTATTGCAGAAATTTCGTGTGCCGTTGGGATTTATATTTGCGGCGGTTTTTTTGATATTTGCAAAACCGACTCTGTTTTTGATGTTAATTGGAATTTCGATTGCATTTACCGGTCTGCTGATTCGCGGCTGGTCGGCGGGACACATTCGTAAAAATAAAGAGTTGGCGGTTTCCGGTCCATACACATTTACACGCAATCCGCTTTATCTCGGCAGTTTTTTGCTCGGACTCGGATTTATGATTGCATCGGGCATTTGGTGGCTGGTCGTGTTGTTCATCATCTTATATTTAGGCATCTATTTTCCCGTTATGAGCGTCGAATCGGATGAATTGACGGAGATTTTCGGCGAAAAATATAAAGAGTACGCTATGAAGGTTTCGTTATTTTTCCCTTGGTTTTCCAATTATAAATCCGACGGAAAAAAATTTGAAAAAGAACTCTATATGCGTTACCGTGAATATCAGGCGGGTTTAGGCTTTTTGGCTATCTGTGCCGTTTTAATATTAAAGGCATATTTTTTCTAAATATTTGTATGAACAAAAAACTCTTCCTTTCATTTTTGCTGATTTTACTTTTCTGTGTTTCAACTAATCTGGCACAGATAAATGAGCAGAATATTCCATATAAAGATGGCGAATCTTTAACTTATGAAGGAAAATTTAAAAAACTCGGTTTTGCGTTCAGCATTGCCGAAATAAATTTCACCGTTTCAAAATCGCCGGAAGCTGCCGATTACCTTGTAAAATCTGAAGCTAAATCAAAGGGAACGCTTACCAAACTTTTTAATTTCGAATTTTTCCAACTCTATAAATCCACCGTTGATTCTGAAAAATTACAGATTTTAGAAACTACAAAACGTGATGAGCAGGGCGACCGTATTCGAGACAGCAAAGCGGATTTTAATTACATAAACAGAAAGGTTACATATGTTGAAACCGACCCGAAAGATGCCGCACGTCCGCCCAGAATTATTGCTTCCACGATTGTCAGCGATATGCAGGACGTGGTTTCTGCGGTTTACAGATTGCGAAGTATGCCGCTTGCCGTCGGAAAAAACTTTGTTATGAAAATCAGCGATTCCGGCTTGGTTTACGATATTCCCGTGAAAATAACAGCCCGCGAAAAGGTAGGAAGTATTTTGGGGAAAAAATGGTGCTGGCGAGTTGAGCCTGAGATTTTCGGCGACGGACGTTTTATTGAGCAAAAGGGAAGCCTGACAATTTGGATAACGGACGATCAAGCCCGCCTTCCGATTCGTGCGGAACTGGAAACAAAATTAGGCGATGTGAACATAAAGCTTAAAAAAATTCAGACTAAAGATTTAAATGTGGAAGATGACGGAAAAAGCGAAGACAATGACGAGAATGAAAAATAAAGATTTATAAAATTGTTGACTAACTTAAATGATAAATTAATCAACAATTGATTTATTTATCGAATATCATATACATTTGAAGATCAAGGAAAAAAAAGCTGTAAATTAATCCAGTCCGCTTAATTGGCGGCATATTTATTTTAAAATCACAAAGTAAAATCATTTTAAAACTTGCCAGTTTGTGAAAAAATGCACATAATCTCTTTTTTGATAAATTAATCAAAAGAGCGGGTATTGTATGAGTGAAAAAGATAAAAAAAATAAAGTTGCAGAGAATGATTCTCTGGTAGAAACGGAAGTTTCTGAATTGGAATTTGATACTATTAATTTTGATCCGGCTTCATCGGATGAGTTTCTTGAAGAGAAAGAATTTGACGAAAGCATTTTGCCCGAGTCCGTAACCGAAATTTTATCGGAAGATGAGATTACGGAAAGAATGAAAGACCCGATCTTTCGTGAACTTGCCGAACCGAAATTGCCTAAACTTACAAAAGATAATCGTGCCAAACTCCTGATGCAGTCACCAAATCGGATACATTTTTACTGGTCAATGAAAAATAATCCGTATCGGGTTTTAAATCGTGCTTTTGGGAATATGGGCAGTTATCGGCTTGTCTCAAAACTTGTTGATCAAATCAAGGGAACGGAGGAATTAGTTCCCGTTGAAGCGGAAGGAAATTATTGGTTCAATGTCGAATCTGACTCAAAATATCGTGCAGAAATCGGTTTTTATGCACCGAATCGTCCATTTATTCGCATAATTTTTTCCAACACGATACATACGCCGCGAAAAAATCCTTCGCCGCGTCGGGCTTTAGCAACAGATTGGAGCGTTTCGGCTAACGAATTTGCACAGGTCCTGGATGTTTCGGGATTTCGGCAGGACGCTTTTGACGTGGCGATTGCGGGCGATGACCGTGAAGTTTCGACAAATACGACAAACAAAGCATTCGGAGAATTTATCGGCGATGCGAAAAAAGATTTTGACTTCGGAGCGGAAGAACTACGCTTTGCACTGCTTGCAATTGCTTCCGGTTATTCGCTCGAAGATTTACGCGGACAAATCAGCCGGAGACTTTTTGCCGCGTTAAGTGAAAACAAAGAGAAAATAAAATCTGAAAATGCACTTGCTTCATTAAAAGAGCATTTTGATATTTTCGCTGACGAGATTTGGGAAGAAGAAGAAATCGGTTCAGCGGTTTTCGGTGCAAGTCTTGTGAATTTCCCGAAACGCATCAAAAAACGAACTGTTCCCAAAACGCTTCTGCCGAAATTATCACCGCTAAGTTCGGGAGTTTTTCCGATTAGTTCGGGAAATTTCAGGTAAATTAATCTAAACAAATCTAAACAGGATAGACAGGATAAGCAGGATAAATTAAGATTTATCCTGTAAATCTTGTTCATCCTGTTTATTTTTAATAAGAAAATTATGCCGACTGGTTATTTTAGCTTGATTCTACACGCCCATCTGCCGTTCGTGCGTCATCCCGAATATCCCGAATTTCTTGAAGAAGATTGGTTTTATGAAGCCGTTACGGAAGTTTATCTGCCGTTAATACACATTTTTGAACGCCTTCACGAAACGGGAGCAAAACCGCGTCTGGCAATGAATATCTCGCCGCCGCTTTGTGAAATGCTGGCGGACGATTTATTGCAGGAAAGATATACGCAGCATCTTAAAAATCTGATTTCATTGGCACATAAAGAATTTGAGCGTGTCAAAAAAGAAGATATTGATTTTTACGATGTCGTTGAATTTTATGTCAAAACGCTCGAAAAGTCTCTGGATTTATGGGAAAACAAATATCAACGGAATTTAATTAATGCTTTTCGGGAACTTCAGAATAAAGGCGTTTTGGAAATTATCACGTGCGGAGCGACACACGGATTTTTGCCGCTTATTTCGACGCACGAAGCACGAAAGGCTCAAATCGAAATTGCCGTGCAAAATTACCGGAAACATTTCGGCAGACAACCGAGAGGAATCTGGCTTCCCGAATGTGCTTACGAAGAAGGTATCGAAGAGTTACTAAAATCAGCGGGAATTGAGTATTTTATCGGCGATTCGCACGCAATTTTATACGGCGATCCGCGTCCGCGTTTCGGCGTTCACGCTCCCGTTAAGTGTCCGAACGGCGTGGCGGTTTTTGCACGCGATCTCGAAACTTCGCAGCAGGTTTGGAGTGCCGAAGTCGGTTATCCGGGCAATCCCGTCTATCGTGAATTTTACCGCGATGTTGGTTGGGATCTGCCGCTCGATTATCTAAAACCGCATTTGCACAAAGACGAAAATCGCCGGCATCTCGGCTTAAAATACTACGCCATCACGGGACGCGAAACGCCGCAGAATCAGAAACTTGCTTACCGACCAAAACTTGCACGCGAACAATCGGCAAATGATGCAACAGATTTTCTTAATAAACGCATCAAGCAAGCCGACAAATTATATAAGACTTTCGGCGGACATCCACCATTGGTTACGTCGCCTTATGATGCCGAACTTTACGGGCATTGGTGGTTTGAAGGTCCTTCATTTATAGATTTTTTGTTCCGCAAATTTCACTACGATCAAGATGTTGTCGAAGCCATTACGCCGGGCGATTTTCTTGATGCAAATATTCCGATTCAAATCCAACAGCCGTCCGCTTCGAGTTGGGGCGAAAACGGTTATTACAAAGTTTGGCTTAACGAAGAAACTTCGTGGATGTATCAATACGCCCACGATGCCGAGCGAAAAATGACCACACTTGCAAATCACTTCGAGCATCCGAATGCACTTGAATATCGAGCCTTAAATCAATGTGCGAGAGAACTTCTGCTCGCCCAATCAAGCGACTGGGCTTTTCAAATCTATCAAGGCACAACCGTTGAATATTCATCAAGACGCTTTCGTTCTCATATTCATCGCTTTAATTTGTTGGCGGAAGGTTTGGATAGATATGAAGTGAATGAAGAACTACTCGTGGAAATAGAATGTCGGGATACAATTTTTCAGGAAATTGATTATCGGATTTACAGAAGTTAAAGTTGTAATAAAATATTCCTACGTTTGCCTTAACATTTATGTAAAGTTATTATTTCTTTTCTATCTATTACGAGGAGAAATTTTGAATGAGTAAAAAAGGCGTGGAGATTGCTCCGGCAGAAGGGAAGTTAGGAATTTTACTGGTTGGACTCGGTGCGGTCAGCACGACGTTTGTTGCCGGAGTCGAGGCGATCAAGCGGGGAATTTCAAAGCCGATTGGTTCGTTGACGCAGATGGGAACGATTCGTTTGGGCAAGCGGACGGACAATAATGTGCCGATGATTAAAGACTTTGCGGGTTTGGCGACGTTGGACGATATTGTTTTCGGGGCGTGGGATATTTTTGATGAAAATGCCTTTGATGCGGCGATGCATGCGGGTGTTTTAGAAAAGGATTTGTTGAATCAGGTTTCCGAACAACTTGCCTCTTTGAAGCCGATGAAAGCGGTTTTTGACAATCGTTATGTGAAGCGTCTTGATGGAAAAAACGTCAAAGAAGGCAAGAATAAAATGGAGCTTGCCGAGCAGTTGATGCAGGACATTGCCGACTTTAAGAAAGACAATAATTGCGACAGACTCGTAATGGTTTGGGCGGCTTCAACGGAAATTTTTCTTGAAACTTCTGACATACACAATTCGATCGAAGCGTTGGAAAAAGCGATGTATGACAACGATGAAAATATCGCACCTTCGATGATTTATGCGTATGCTTCAATAAAATCGGGCGTTCCGTTTGCAAACGGAGCTCCTAACTTAACAGTTGATATTCCCGCTTTAACGAAATTAGCCGAAGATGAAGGTGTGCCGATCTGCGGAAAGGATTTTAAAACGGGACAAACTTTAATGAAAACCATCTTAGCTCCCGGTTTCAAATCAAGAATGCTTGGACTCGACGGCTGGTATTCAACAAACATTTTGGGAAACCGCGACGGCGAAGTTCTGGATGATCCCGAAAATTTTAAAACTAAGGAAAATTCAAAACTTTCCGTGCTTGATACGATTTTGCAGCCAAAAATTTACCCCGATCTTTACGGCAATTATTCGCACGTCGTCCGCATCAATTATTATCCGCCGCGTGGCGATAATAAGGAAGGTTGGGACAACATAGATATTTTCGGCTGGCTCGGCTACAAAATGCAGATAAAGGTTGATTTCCTCTGCCGTGATTCGATTCTCGCCGCACCGCTTGTCTTGGATTTGGCATTGTTTATGGATTTAGCAAAACGTGCGGGAATGAGCGGAATCCAGGAATGGCTTTCGTTCTATTTTAAAGCACCGCAAACCGCTCCCGAACTTTATCCCGAACACGATATTTTTATTCAACTCAAAAAATTAAAAAATACTCTGCGTTATTTGAAAGGCGAAGATTTGATAACGCATTTAGGGATTGAATATTACGATGAAGATTAGGATTTAAACGAAGAAAACGCTGATGTTAGTCAGCGTTTTCTTTAGCATTAACCGATAAAAACCCAAATAACAGAGAAGAAATACAACAGGATTTATTTTTTAGAAGGAATGTTTTAATCCTGTCAGCCGTTCTTTGGTCTTTACCGGTTAATCTTTCAATAAAATGACAATACAGCCGTTTGCAGTGGTTTTCTGTTATCATTAAGATATTTCCGCAAAGGATCGTATAATGCCTGAGCGACCTGCGTATTTGTTTGTTTATTCAAGTCCGAAATTACAAAAACTGCCGTATCCTTCACATCAAAACGAGCCATCTGATATTTGTTTGAAGAATAATAAGCAATATTTTCGCCGAGTTTGTCAGCTTTATTTTCGTCAGTTAACATAACGGATAAAACTTCATTGCCTTTTTCAACAATCAAATGCGTAAATTGTGTTTTATTATATACGCAGGCGTGTACTTCTTCTAATTTATACCCTTTCAAAACCTTTTCAATCGGCAGCATCGCAACTTGCCCGACATTTTCATATTTTGCCGGGGTTTGAATAAACTTGATAGGTTCTACCGAACCGTGTTTTATTCCGCAAAATAAATGATCGCCGAATGCTGTATTAACAACGTGATTCAAAGGAACTTCATTGGTTAGATGATTGTTGTCTGCAATAACAGATTCATCTATGTTTCCCAAATTATTCACGAGAATAAAACCGAATGTAAAAACTAAAATCAATCCGGCGGCAACCGCAATCCACGATTTGAATCCGAACTGCGAAGTTGAATTTATTTCCTGATTTTGCAGAGCTTCGTATTTAAGCTGTGTCCGTAAATTATGTGTAAAATTCTTGCCAATTTGATATTGCGGCGAATTTATTACTGCGGATTTTAAATGACCGCGTATTTCCCGTCTTGCTTTGATCACATTTCGGCACTTTTCACAATCTTCCAAATGACGCAAAACATCATGATTCGTTTCGGTCAAAAGTTCGTCACTTAAATAAGAGTCAATCATTTCCCGGAAATCTCGGCAATTCATATAGACTTCCCTCCTTGTTTTTTTAATGATTCGTTATTTTCGTCGTCTTTACTGCTGATGCCGTAATTTCGTGCATAGACAGCTAATTCATTTCGCAAAACTTTTCTCCCGCGATGCAGACGCGACATCACCGTCCCAATCGGAATATCCATAATTTTAGCGATTTCCTTGTATGCAAAACCTTCCACATCGCTTAAGACAACGATTCCCCGAAAAACTTCGGGAACTTTTTCAATTGCCCGCAGCACATCTTCATCCGTAATATTCTGTGGAATAGAGGCTTCAAAGGGCACTGTCTGAGCAATCAATTCTTCTTTATCTGCAACAAGTTTCAGATTCGTCTGCTTCCTCAGCTGTTTATAATGTGTGTTATACATAATTGTCGTCAGCCAAGCCTTACAGTTTGTTCCCATTTCATAACGATGAAAAGATTTAAGCGACTGCATCATCGTTTCCTGCACGAGGTCTTCCGCCGCATCACGATTTCGTTTAAGAAACATCGCCACCCGAAACAGATCTGCCGCATAGGGCATTGCCTCCTGTTCAAAATTTTCCCAAAGTTTTTCTCTGGTTTTAGCCTTAGATGATCTGAACACTTTTCGCTTTCCTTACATTTTACCAAAGCAAACAAACTTACTTGCTCTGTTACTTTTATGATACTTATTTTATATCCTTTTATTCCGTTGTTCTTTACAAAATTTTACAAATTGCCAAAGCAACTTGCAAATGTTGTGTCCGAATTTGACTTGCACTAAGTAAATCTTTGTGTTAAACAATAATTTAGAGAGTCGGATTTTGCCTGGAAAATTACTCTCAAATCCTATTGGACTACCTTCCTGCTTCAAAGTCCAGCGAACGAAAAATCTTTTGAAATCATCTTTATTTACACGGACTTAACCGAATTGTTCGGCGAAGTCAGCTTTGAAATTTCGTCTATTGATTAGCAATAACGCTTCAGTAACTTAGGCGTTCTTTTACATAGATGAGGAGAAATATTAATGAAAAACGAATCAGCTAAAAAGAAAAAAGAAAACCCAAAACCGATCCTTTTAAATCCAGATAGAAAGAGTCCGCGGGCAAAAGAGTTTGAAGACAAACTTTCGGCTCTGATCGTCGGACAGGAGCGTGCGGTCAGACGAGTGAGCGGATTGTATCAGATTTATCTTGCCGGGCTGCAAAATCCTACTAAACCGCTCGGAACGATGCTTTTCTTAGGTCCGACCGGTTCGGGTAAAACCCGCGTCGTTGAAGCTGCCGCCGGAGTTTTGTTTGATGATGAACACGCAGTTGTAAAAATTGATTGTGCCGAATTTCAGCATTCGCACGAGATCGCCAAACTTATCGGTTCACCGCCGGGATATTTGGGACACCGCGAAACTTCGCCGATGCTGACACAGGAAAATCTTGATAAAAATCATACTGAAGATACAAAGCTGACGTTTGTATTATTTGACGAAATCGAAAAAGCATCCGATTCACTTTGGCAGTTGCTTCTCGGAATTTTAGATAAAGCGACCTTAACGCTCGGCGATAATCGAAGTGTAGATTTTTCCAATACGATTGTCATAATGACTTCAAATCTCGGTGCGAGAGAAATGTCCGATATGATTTCGGGCGGAATCGGTTTTGCTCCGGTGAGTGCTTCAAAAAATCCCGAAGATACAGAACTTGACACAAAAATTTATCGCACCGCACTTGAAGCGGCAAAACGTAAATTCTCGCCCGAATTTATGAACCGGATTGATAAAGTTGTCGTTTTCAGAAGTTTGAAGGAGCGTCATTTAAGAAAAATTCTTGAAATTGAACTCAATGCGGTTCAGGACAGAATCACCGAATCTGCCGGAACAAAATTTATCTTTGAATGCTCGGATGCGGCAAAGGAAATGCTGCTTCAGGAAGGAATTGATCTGAAATACGGTGCACGACATCTAAAACGTGCGATTGAAAGATTTCTCGTTTATCCGTTATCAAATCTGGTTGCAACTGAACAGGTTTCAACAGGCGATTTGGTATTGGTTGATTTCGATGAAGAAACGGAAAAACTGACATTTTCAAAACAAGCCGGCAAAATGATTATTACCGAAGATGATATTGAAGATTTTGATGATGATGATGATCTTGAATCAAAATCCGATGCTGTTGGTCTGCCGCTTCCTTCAGCCGCCGTCGGCAGGGAAAAAACCGGAACTCAAGGCTAGAAAATTATAAAATTAAGTTTTGATTGATTAAAAAAGCTACGCTTTCAACGTAGCTTTTTTTTCGATCAAACTTAAACCCAAAAGGTGTTTCTCGAATTGTTCCGCCGAAATAAACTGCACTGTATTTATTCCGAGATTTTTCGCCGCCGCAACATTTTTTTCGATGTCATCCGTAAAAAAACATTCTTCGGGCAGACATCCGGCTTTTTCAACAGCAATTTGAAAAATTTCTTTTGAAGGTTTTAAAACTCCGACTTCATAGGACAAAACGAAATCATCAAAATATTTTAAGACAGGGAAGTTTTTTTTGATAAATTCAAAATGAATCTCGTTTGTATCGGACAAAATCAGTAACTTATATTTTTTCGATAATTTACCGATAAAGTCTTCACTTAAAATCGGTTCGAGTATAAAAATCCCGTTCCAGTTTTCGATAAATTGTTCAAAACTCATCTCTGAATCAAGAGTTTTCTTGACGAAATCAAAAACCTCAAGCGAAGAAATTTTCCCCGTTTCAAAAAGCCGCAGTTCTTCGGAAAGCAAAACCTTTTCGTGAACATCTTCAGGCTTTAAGCGTGTAAATTCCTGTAAAGACTTGATTTTTGACTCGGCTTCAAAAGGAACGATCACATTCCCCAAATCGAAAATAAACGTCTTTATCATAATAAATAAGATTCCTAAGTCGAATGCGAATATTTATTTTATAAAAAAACGGGCGACTTCCAAAGAAAATCGCCCGTTTTATATTAAGATTTTAAAAGCCTTAGCCAATGAACATTTCATCTTCCTGATAAACACGGTCAATTTGTTTCGGCGAAGGAGCAAATAAAACCTCTAAACCCTTTCGCACACCAGCCATAATTGCCGCGATTTCTGCTGCCGGTGTAACAACTTTGTCTTGAATAAAATCCGCCGTTGTAATAATTTGCGTCTGTGTTCGGTCAACCGTTTTGCTGACAAGTTCAACCTTTTGTTTAGCCTCGATTGCCGTCATTCCGACCAGTTGTTTTAGTTCACCGACTTCCTGCTTAACTAATCCGGCAGAATCTGCAAAATACTGGCTAGCCGTTGCCATATGAGTTGCAACTTCGGTAAATTGAGCCAACATTTCTTCGCCGTGAACAGCAATTTTTGCCGTTTGTGTAAGCAACGGAGTCAACACCTCATCAAAACGGTCAATCGTGTTTATAGCTTTGCTCGACTTAAAGGCGAGAAAGACTACCGCACCCGCCATTATCAAAAATGATACGGCGATTACGATCAGAGAAATCATCATCCAAAATTGCATATCCTGCTGACTCATAATTTCATTACCCCTTGTTTTCTTTATTATCTACTTCAGGAATCTCTAAAACTTTGCCTTCTTTGATTGGATATTCGGGACGACCTTCGGTAATAATGTTGGATTCATTTCGGCGTTTTTCATCCTGATAAGCCTCTTTTCCGGCATCAATCGCCGCAGAAAGCGGGTTTGTAGTCTGAGCTGCAACCGATTTAGCTTTTTCGCTTAATTCACCTGCTTTTTCCTGAGCCGTTTCATAAAGTTCACTTGCTTTATCGCGGGTAACTTCATAATAATCACCTGCGGCTTCCTGAAGTTGTCCGGCGGTTTCCTTACCTTTTTCTATTCCTTTTTTCGTGGCAACAGAGATGTCTTCACGAAGTTCCTGACCTGATTTCGGTGCGAAAAGTAGTGCGAGAGCCGCACCGATTCCGCCGCCAATTAGTAAATAAGTTAATTTTGTAGTGGCATTTGCCTCTTCTTTTTCATATTCGTAACTCATAATAGTTCTCCTGTTTGCAATTATTTTTTTGCATTTAAATAAAGTTAAGTCTGATATTGAACAATATAACAGAAAGATTCAAAAAATTATAACTTAATTTAATTATTCGCTAAATATATTCGGAAAGTTTAGCTTTGAGCATTCGCGGGATGCCTTGTAAGTCGGAAAAAAAATCAACTTCCTGCCAAATTTGCAAATCAAACATCTGACGCACTTTTGCAGATTGATTAAAACCGATTTCCAATATCAAAAATCCGCCCGGCTTTAAGAATTCGGGAGATTCTTCTATGATTTTTCTGATTATCGAAAGCCCGTCTTTACCGTCGGTTAAAGCGATATGCGGATCAAAATCTTTTACTTCGACTTGCAGATTCTGCAAATCATCAATCGGCACATAAGGCGGATTTGAAACGATCAGATCAAACTGCTCATTTTTATCCAATACTCCAAAAACATCCGAAATCATTAAGTTCAATCTGTCTGAAACTCCATTTTCTTTAGCATTTCGTTCAGCAATTTGCAGAGCTTTCTCAGAAATATCCAAGCCGTATGCTCTTGCGTTTTTTACCTCGTGCAGAATTGAAACCGATATACAGCCCGAACCGATTCCGATTTCACAAAAATTCGGATTTTCCAAATCACGCAAAATTTCAACTCCGGCTTCAACGATCAATTCCGTTTCGGGACGTGGAATCAAAACATCGGGCGTAACGATAAAATCCAAGCCGAAAAATTCTTGTTTTCCGGCAATATGTTGAAAAGGTTCACGATTTGCCCGGCGTTTGATGAAACTCCAAAATTTATTTTCTTCGGCGAGAGTTAATTTATATTCGGTATGAGCGATAATAAAACTTTTATCTTTTTCTAAAACAACCGATAAAATAGATTTTGCCTCGCGTATCGGTTCGGCAATTCCATTATTTTTCAGAATTTTATTTGCTTTTTCAATTGCTTGGGAAATATTTGCCATCGAAACATATTTCTAAATATTTGTTGCTGTTTTTTCCTTTACTTCAATAGATTCCCGAACTTGAGATTCGATCCACGCATATGTTTTTGCTAAACCGTCTTCTAAAGAAATGTGCGGCTCCCATTTTAAAACTTTTTTGAGCAGATCATTATCCGAATTGCGTCCGCGAACTCCCTGCGGTCCGTCAATATGCTTTTGTTCAATCGAGATTCCGGCAATACCGGCGATCATTTCGGCGAGATCATTGATGGAGATCATCCGGTCTTGTCCGAGATTGATCGGCTCACCAAAATCTGAACGCATTAATTTATAAATGCCTTCAACGCAATCGTCTATGTAACAAAAAGAGCGTGTTTGTTCGCCGTCTCCCCATATCTCTATTTCAGAATTTCCCGTAAGTTTTGCATAAGCGATTTTGCGGCACATTGCGGCAGGGACTTTTTCGCGTCCGCCTTCCCAAGTGCCTAGCGTCCCGAAAATGTTGTGAAAACGCACGATGCGGGTTTCCATCTTGTAATCTTCGCCGTAATGTCCGCATAATCTTTCTGTAATTAATTTTTCCCAACCATAAGCATCCTGCGGTTGTGCCGGATAAACGTCCGATTCTTTCAGCGGCGTAACATCGGCTTCGAGTTGTTTAAATGCCGGATACACGCAAGCTGAAGACGTATAAAGATAGCGTTTAACGCTATTTTGCCGAGCCGCTTCGAGCGTGTGAAAATTTATCGTCGTATTATTAAAAAGAATCTGTGCGTGATTTTCCGAGATAAAGCCCATTCCGCCCATATCCGCCGCAAGTGCGTAAACTTCGTCAATGTTTTCGGTTGCCTTGACGCAGTTTTCCAGAAATCGCAGATCGAGCAAAATAAATTCATCAGCATCCGTCTGGCTGAATTCTGGAAATTTTATATCAACTCCGCGAACCCAATAACCCTTGTTCTTCAAAAAAGTTACGAGATGATGTCCGATAAATCCTCCCGCACCTGTAACTAAAACTCTTGTTTGGTTTTCCATATTTATTACTTTTGTTTGTGTCTTGAAATCTTATTTTATGTGAAGTTTCAAAACAAAATCATACCATTTTTGATTTAGTTAAAACAAAGAAGATTTTTACAGTTTCAATGCCTTCGTTGCAATAAATGTCGGACAATATTTGTTCAGAGCAGTAGCTTCGTCTGAAAAATAATCTTCAAAAAATCCGGTGATTGCAAAACCCGCTTTGATCTGTCCGCCGATTTGCTGGTCGAGTGTGTGTCCGAATTCCAAGGGTTCGTTTTTATCCGTATAATATTTTCTTTCCTCTTCGGTTAAATCTTTCAAATCGGAATATGGCAACGAATGTTTTACTTCCAGTTTGCCTTCATTTTCGTCTTTTAACCTATCAAAAATAAACAAAAATCCATTATGAAAACCCGACAACATCACTCCGCCTTTTCGTAAAACCCGAGACGCTTCATTCCAGACAGGTTCGATGTCCGGCATAAAACAATTCGAGCAAGGATGCCAGATCAGATCGAAACTCTCATCCGCAAAACGCGACAGATCCGCCGCGTCGCCCTGTTCGGTTTTTATCTGTAAATTATCTCTTTGGGCAACAAACTCATCCTGTTCAAGCTGTTTTGCCGAATTATCAAATGATGAAACATTTGCACCCGCTGCCGCTAAAATCGGCATCTGCTGACCCCCGCCCGAAGCCAAACCCAGCACATCAACTCCCTTCAAATCTTCGGGAAACCAATCTCTCGGCACGAAAATATTTGGTGTTAAAATTATGTTCCATTTTCCGTTTCGTGCATTCTCAATCTCTTCGCTTGATACGGGCAAAGTCCATTGATTCTCACCGCTTTCAACTTCCGCATCCCACGCTTTACTGTTGTATTCTACGATTTTCATAGTATGTAAATGATATTTCAACTGTCTAATTTTTCTTCCGTAAAGAAACTAAAATCGCATCGCTGACCTTTCTTTCGCCTTCCTTATCTGAAGGTTTATTAACAACTTTCCCATCAAGAAACATCGTCGTCGAGCCGCCGCCGTCGAGATTCATCGCGTCCGTCGCACCGAGTTCAAGCAGAATTTTTGCCAGATCTTCCAAACCGATTCCGCCGCTTTCCTCGCTTCTGCCGTCAACCGTTATCATCAAAAATTTCCCGTCTTTAAGTTTGGCAACGGCAGTTCGCGGATGCTTTGTTTCGACAAAAGATTTCGATGTTTTTTCCTGTTCCCAGGTAATTTCGATTTTACCGTTTTTGATAAGTTGCGGAACTCCGTTGGTTATATCTTCCGCACTTTCAAAGAGTGATTGAGATGTAGATGAAGTTGTTTTGAGGTTGCTTAAAAGTCTGGTGATTCCCAGTGAGGATTTTTTACTGTTTTTTTGAACAGAAGCTATCTGGCGAATAGTATTTGCCTTGTCAGTTGCATTTTTCCCAATAGAAATTACAAATCCATCTGAGGGAATAATGGAATTTCCTTTGTTCTCGAATATTTCTACTTTATTGCAACGTATAGAGCATTTACTTAAAATAATTTCAGTTCCACTTGAATCCGTTAATGTGGTTTTGTTGAAATTCGGGTTAAACACAATAACTTCATCACCTTTTCTCTCACGATTAATACCTGAAAAAGTAAATTTACTATCAATTCCAAATTGCACGGTTGAGGTTGATTGTAGATGTCCGATTTCAACTTCGGTCTTCTTTTTTCCGTTAATGATTCCAAGTGCAATTCTATTTTTATAACTCTCGCTTAAAAGTTTTCCGTCAATCTGCAAAATTCCTGCCGAATCTCCGGCGAAAACGCTGCCATCCAATCTGAAAAATCCCGCATTAATTGCCGCAAATGCTTTGTGGTTTTTTGCCATTTCGCTAACTGTTTCCGTGCCGATGGCTTTGTCTTTTGCGTGAACGACATCAAGGCGAACTTTTGATAAATCTAATCTTAGGAGATTCATTTTTACGGGCTGTTTGTCAATAATTCTGATGGCTTCAGCGTATTCGATTCCGTCTTTAACGGATTTAAATTTTATTCCTGAAGTGTGAATTGCTTCTGACGGAGCAGGCGAAACGAATGAGAGAGAAACGGTTAAAATTATAAGCAATAAAAGAATTCCGTATATTTTATGAGTTCGTGTTTTCATAATTTTTCCTTGCTGATTTTTATGCAGAATTTCTGCTTGTCATGCTTTGCTTTTTTGTTTTCAAAACGGGAAAATTATTTACAATATGAAACAAATCACCGAAAGAGTTCAACTTCTCAACGATAAAAACGAAAATAAAAAAGCGAAATATATTATGTATTGGATGCAGATTTTTAAACGCACGCACGACAATCACGCAATAAAATTTGCGATTGAAAAAGCTAACGAACTAGATTTGCCGCTGCTTGTTTATGAAGGTTTGAAATTTTATTATCCGTGGGCTTCGGACAGAATTCATACATTTATTCTCGAAGGCGTTGAGGAAAAACGAAAAGCATTTGAGAAATTGAGAATCACGTATATTTTTTATCTGCAAAAAGATGATAAATCTCCGAAGCAGACGGTTAAAAAAATTGCCAAGGATGCGGCGTTGATCGTAACTGACGATTTTCCGTGTTTTATTATCCCTGAACACAATCAGGCGATTGTCGAAAAAGCGGAAATTCCGGTTTATGCAGTTGATTCAAACGGCATAATTCCAATGTCAAAATTTGAAAAGGAAAACTACGGTGCTTACACGATTCGTCCGCGAATTCATAAAATTTTGGGTGAATATTTTATTCCGTTTGAAGAAGTAAAAATCAAAAATAAAAAAACGGACATAAAAGTTGATTGTCCCGACACGCTCATTAATTCAAAAAATATCGCCGAGTTAGTTGCCGAATGCGATATTGATCATTCCGTAAAACCTTCGCCGATATATCACGGCGGGACAAAAAACGGGCGTAAGCGTTTGAAAAAATTTGTTAAAGAAATTTTGCCGAATTATCACGAAACCCGTAGTAAACCCGAAATTGACGGTTCATCGCGTTTGAGTTCTTATCTGCATTTCGGATTTTTGTCTTCTTTGGAAATCGCCCTCGCTGTCAAAGATTCCGATGCACCCGAAGAAGCTAAAGATGAATTTTTAGAAGAATTGATCGTCCGCCGCGAACTGGCTTATAATTTCACGAATTTTAATGACAAATATGATTCACTCGATTCTCTACCCGATTGGGTTCAGCAGACGATGAGGGAACACATTGACGATGAACGTCCTGAAGTTTTTACGCTTAAAGAATTAGAAAATTGCGAAACCTACGACGAACTTTGGAACGCTACGCAACGCGAGATGAATGAAACGGGCGAAGTGCATAATTACGTGCGGATGCTCTGGGGAAAACTTGTTATTCAGTGGACAAAAAATTACGAAGATGCGTTTGCGATTTTGGAACATCTTAACAATAAATATTGTTTGGACGGCAGAAACTCGAATTCTTACGCAGGAATTTTATGGTGCTTCGGCAAACACGACAGAGCGTGGAAGGAACGCGAGATTTTCGGCAAAATTCGTTATATGACTTCCAATTCAACGGGCAAAAAATTCGACTCAAAAAAGTACATCGAATGGACGAAAAGTTTAAAAGATAAACCGAAATTGCCGCCGACTACAAATAAAAAGTAATATTAAATTCTTTTGGCAATTTTAATAGAGTATGATTCAATGATCTTAATATGAAAAGAAAAACCTTAAAAGTATTGATCGGTTTTATAGCTTTTACTATCGGATTAGTTAGCACTGCTTTTTGGGTGTTTAGTTTACCTGACACTTTGGCAAATGTTGCAAACATCCAAAACGAAAAAATTACAGATGAAGATTATGCAGTATATTCAACTTTAATCAAAAAGCTAATTATTAGAGAAAATAGTTCTGCCGAATCAATAAATATTTCTAATCAAGTACCTTTTCTTGAGAGTGGATTTCAAATTATTGAGGGTGAATCTCAATCTGAAACATCTACAACTGATGTATATATTCAAGATTTAAAGAAACGTTATCCTACAGTTGATAAGGATACTTTGTCAGATTTCGTGACAAAACAAAATCCTCCAATAGAACTTCAACCAAAATTTAATCTTCCCGTTAAATATAATCTAATTGATGAGAAAAAAGTCAAAGAGAATGAAGGTCGTGCGTCAAAACAAATAATTAGCTTTTCCCAAGTTGGATTCAATAAAACTAAAACACAGGCTTTTGTGAGGATTGAATACTATTGTGCTTTATGTGGTTTTGGAAGTCACATTCTTTTGGAAAAACAAAACGGTGTTTGGCAAATCAAAGACGAGTTTAGTGCATGGATGTCATAAGTTTCACTTATTTAACAAATTTCTCCCAATTTCCAAACCAATCATATCTTTCTAAAGCCTTAAAACGCTTTTTGTAATCGTAAAAAGAATCGCCTTCGTAAGCATAGCCCTGATAATAAAAGGTTTTTTCGTTTTCGATGGCGTATCGGATTTCAAGCATCATTGTTAAAATTCCCAAACTTCGTTTTGATTCATTTAGTTCAAACATCCCATAAATGCTGGAAACGCTCGTTTCACCGACATCCAGAAAACTTACGGCGAGCAATTTATCTTTATCATAGACACAAACTTCTACGGCTTCGCACGGAATTTCTGCCGCATCAACATCGAGAAAATTATAAATTGAAGCGGGAATTCCGTGATTAAAACGTAGTTTGTGGCGTTCAAAAAGTTTGAGTTTTTCATCATCAAACTCAATCGGACGGATTACCGTTTGCAGATTTTTATTCTTATTTAAGATGCGGCGTTGACTTTTTGAGAACTTAAAATCTGCAAGCCGAATTCGTAAAGGAATTACAAAACGAAATTTATCTCTTAAAAAGCCCAGATTATAACGGTAAAAATGCTGCCCGAAGTGCCGCCATCCTTCGGCTAAAAGAAAATCGAGTTCCCGCGGTGTAACTTTCGAAGCGTAAAATTCTTCATTGATGAGATTAAATTCGGCTAAATTCATTTTTTAAGTGGTAAGTGGTAAGTGGTGAGTGGTAAGTTTTTTTTCAAGAATTTCTTTTATTACTTACCATTTACCACTTGCCACTTACCGTTGTTTTAATTAGCGGCTGCATCGGCGGTTTCTTCCATATCTTCATCTTCGATCTCATTAGCCGAATTATCTAAATCGTCATATAATTCGGCATCTTCAATTTCATATTGGCTGAAGAATCGGAAACTGCATGGGACGATGTTTCATTAGTTGAAAACTGCTGTTTTTGTTCGGCAGCTCTTTGTTCAAGATTTTCTTTTGATTCAACCATACTGCAATTGCCTTCCAAAATAGCTCCGTCTTCCATAAGCAACCGCGGGCTTCGGATATTTCCGACAACTTTTGCCGTGCATAATGGATTTTCCTAAATATAAAAGTTTCATTCTTTAGCAATGCTTCGGACGGTTTTTTGTTAGTTGAGAGCTAATGATTACGGGCTTTCTGTTTTTCAAAAGTTATTTAAATCAAAGTTAGGTTTAGGCTAACTTTGATTTAAATAATAATTTCTATGTTTTTCAACAACCTACATGAATTATTGGCTTAAAAACTGTCGGAAGTATGTTGTTTAGAATATAAACATTTTATAATTTTTTACTGGTTATCTTCTCCGCAAGCACATCTTGTAAAGCCGCAACCGCAACTTTTTTCGGTTTAGTCGGCAATGGAATAGCACCTAAGTCAATCGAATTATTTCCAATCATTCTTGCCGAACCTAAAAATACCCATCCTTTTCCAAAATCTGCATAAATTGGAACTATCATAGTAAATTTGTCCGAAACGCCGGATTGAGTAATTTTCCCATAGTATTGATCTGCCGTCTTTTTCGTTAACTTTGTATTCGAGATCATATGAAGGCATTTCAGTTCCGTAAACCCATTCATCAAAAAACCAATCCATCTTCCCGTTTCTCGTAAGATTCATTGAAGGAAGCATATGTTTTTCAACTATAAGTTTAAAATCTTCAGTAGAAACATCTTTATTATAATGCGATGCAGTAAAATCTTTCATCATTTCTATAAACCTAGCATCGCCGGTTCCTTTTGTGTTATCAAACATCATCAGTCTCAGCATATGCAGAATAAATGCTCCCTTTGGATAAACTAGATTGGAGTAAGCTCTTCTACCTGTTTTGCCGCTATTTAATCGGTAGCCTTGCGTAACAGGTCCGATAGTAAATGGTTTGCGGTCTTTAGTTGCCGGAGTAGCTTTAACAATTTGCTGTTGCAGGTCTTCCCAAAATTCAATAAACTTACCAAGATCGCCTCTTACATATTGGATATAAAGTGATGTTGAAAATTGTGCAAACCCCTCGCTCATCCACTGATCTCGATAGCTTGTCCAACCAACTACATGTCCCCACCATTGATGAGCAACTTCGTGAGCTGCGACTTCACGCCAAAATCCGTCCGTTCCATTTTGAAGTATTTGTGATCTCAAAGTGCTGTCAATAAAGGCAATATACGGCATAAATACTAAGGTCGCCCACGCTTGACCGAAAAAGCCTGCCGGTTGTTGGGTCATAGCAATTCGCTCATAAGGCAGTTTGCCAAAAAAAGTATTGTAAATACGCATTGAGTTTTGGGCTTCGTTCAGAACAGTTCCAGCCATTCCGGTAGTATTCAACGCACCAAGTGTCGTGTCGGTTTTAACACCTCGCCTTTCAAGGTCTTCGATCTGTCTTTTGATTGCCTTCATCTCATTAGGAAGATCTCTATTCACAAAAACTTCCAGATTATAACCACTTTCGGCATCTTTGATTTCCTGCATTTTAAAGTCGCCGTAATTAAACCCGGCAACAGTCATTTCCGTGTCGCCGGTTGTCCATTTTGAAACCTTCTGATTATTCTCTGTAGTTTCTTCTCCAACACGAGAACCGATTCCGACCATCACATAATTTTTCGGATAGCGGAATGTGATGTCAAAAGTTGCACGATCACCAAAAGATGTCATTGGATTATTGGGATACCAGGTTGAACGCGGTATTAGAATGTAATTACCGGAACCGGCTTGTGCAAGTGCTTTCGTACCTTCGTATTCAACTGTTATTTTAAAAGATTCTCCCGGTTTCTTGGATTCGGGAAGTATTATTCCGAAGTCCGAATCTTTGTCTGATTTTTCCTGAATAAAAGAAATTGAGCCTCCATTTTCATCTAATACTGATTTAACTCTTAAATTACCAAATAGATCAAAAGGCAGAAAACGAGCATTAGTTTCAACCATTTTTAATCTAAAAGAATTCCCCGTCTGCTTGCAGCGTGGGTTTCCTTATTAGCCCTGAAAGGGCGACAGTTCTTTGTTCTTAGAAAATTCGTGGTAGTCGGTGCTTTGACCGACTAATTTTCGG